>NZ_JAUBUB010000007.1:80056-127587 GCF_036705265.1 Microcoleus sp. B4-C2 | reverse complement strand
TCCTTCAACACCCACTTAGGATCGCGAATTAAATAACTTACAATTTTAATTGTTATTGTGGGATGGGCGTCCCGCCCCTCCTTTTTGGACGGGCGGGACGCCCATCCCACTTTCAAAAGTGGAAGTTATTTAATTCTCATTCCTAATAGCGACTGCTCAGGGAGATTGTGCTGTATTTTAACAACAAAAACTTATTTGAATACCTGTAGTAATCTCGCTAGGGCTCCTTTTAAATTGCTATTAATTCCTAGAGTTAAATATTTTAGCCACCCTCATTTAGGCACTGTCCACAACTAGATTATTGGGAATCAAGCTAAAAAAAATACGTAGAATATCCGGCTTTTGTCTGCTTAGGGAGCTTTCTACTGAGAGCAGTTGGTTTCAAAACAGCGAATTACCACGAATCAATTACTAATTGCCGATTAATTTATTCAGAGCGATTCTGTTAGTCAAGTAAATTTTTATCGTTTTTTATCGCTGACAGCTAACCTTCAGCCCTAGGATCGGCTATATAATGTATTTGGAAGTACATTAATTTGTCCGCAAAGCGGTATAGTCCCATCGCCGCCGATCGCGTCAGCTTCTAAATAAACATAGTCCGCTGTCAATAACAGCAAGGAAGTGGGGAATCATGTCCAAAATTTTAGTAGTGGACGACGTTAAGAGCGAACTAGAAATTATCTGCCGCATTCTTCAAGATGCCGGATTGGATGTGATGCGGGCAGGTGACGGCGAAGAAGCGATCGCCCTGATCCGCAAAACCCCTCCGGCTTTGGTCGTTTTAGATGTAGTGATGCCACGAATGAACGGGTTTGAAGTGATCAGAGAATTGCGGGGCGATCGCACAACTGCCAAATTGCCCGTAGTATTTTGTACTCATAAAAACACCGAGATCGATAAAGCTTGGGGAACTGATTTAGGGGCCGACGCTTACGTCAGCAAACCCTTTGAACCTCAACAACTCGTCCACATAGTGCAGCGCCTGCTTTCAGCGTAAACCGAATATAAAGCGATCGGCCGCTTCCCAAAAAACATTATACCGACAAACCCCGTTTTTTTTAATAAACTGGGTTTTTGAATTCCATAAAAGTTTATGTTTAATGATAAAAACCTGCTTATTTGCCCAACCGCGATTTATTTAACGGAAACATTTGAGGCACCCAAAGTGATGCTGAAAAACTCGATGGGCGATCGGCTTTAGGGTCAAAGCAACACTCTAATTTGTAAGCTACACTAGAAACTAAAAATAAGCCATGAAAATAACGGCTCCCCCCGCTGGGGGGAATCAGACAAGTGCAACAAAGCAATTTCTCCTGTTCGGTCAAGGAGGCAGTCTGTTCGGCATAGAATTAGAGGCAGTGCGGGAAGTCCTTTCCCTCAAGGAACAACCGATTTCCCTGGTTCCCAATACCCAGCCATTTTTGCTGGGATTAACCAACTTGCGGGGCGAAATCTTAGCAGCGGCAGACTTTGGACTGTTTGTAGGTATTGAGTCGGTTGACACCTACCACCCAAACAGTCGCATCTTAGTGGTAGAAGCGCCCGATCCACGAGACGTGAGATTGTTGTCGAAAATGCGCCTGGGATTAGCCGTCTCCCGCGTCGAAGGAGTTTTACCTCTCAATCCCGATCGCATTGTCTCAGCACTAGATGTCAGTCCTGACCTAGCTCCATTCTTAAAAGGTCTGTACAATTCCGAAGGACGCTTGCTAATGATTGTCGATGTAGAAGCGATCGCCCATTCCGAACGCTGGTAAAAATCAACAATACAGATAAGTCTGCAACGGCTGTGCATGAATAAATTTAACTAACGATCGCCCGCATCCGATTTGCCCATCCTTAATCTTATGATCGAAATTCTCTATACCTGGATCGCAACGACTTTCACCCTGACGTTGCCTGACTTCTCCCAATCGGTGGTAACTGGAGCTGCTAATTGCATCATTTGTGTGTGTTACTTTGCCATCGCCTGGATAATCAGCTTAGGTTTGTGGCGAAACCGTCAATTCGGGTTCGACATCTTCGCCACAGCCACAGCAGGCATATTTTGGAGCTGCGCTTTCGGCCACAGCGGCCACGCCGCCGAATACCTAGGGCTGCCCCACTCTCAGGTGGCACAAAGTGTGTTCGATTGGATAACTGTAATGGTGGCGCTCGTTTTTTTGAGTTTGTCCAACCGTTACGGATTCTTAGTAGGTTCCAAGCAAATCTTGAGCTCTAAAAAAGAAACAGAACAAGCACTGAGCGAAACTACCCAGCGATTTCACGCAATCTTCGACCAAGCTTTTCAAGCGATCGCAGTATTAGATCCAGACGGTACTCTGATCGAAGCAAATCAGACAGCGCTAGAATTGGGCGATTTCCAAGCATCAGAAGTGCTGGGGCTGAAATTTTGGCTGACACCAGGGTGGGCATCATCTCCAACCAACCAGCAGCGCCTAAAAATGAACATTAAACAAGTCTCTGCAGGCAAGTTTGTCCGGGAAGAATACGAAATCACCGGCCCCAACAACCATGTGACAGTAATTGACGTGTCCTTTAAGCCGCTGTTAAATGAAACAGGAGAAGTATTTCAAATCCTCGCCGAAGGCCGCGACATTACCCAGCGCAAACAGACAGAAGCGACCTTGCAGCAGCTAACGGCAGAACTAGAGCAGCGAGTGAATGAAAGAACCGAGCAGCTCCTGCAAACTAATGCACAATTGGAACAGGAAATTCGCGATCGCACCACAGTACAAGAGCAATTAAAAGCCTCAGAAAAATTTTTAAACAACATCCTTAACAGCATCCCCGACCCGATTTACGTCAAAGACAAACAGCACCGCTGGTTAATATTAAACGATGCTTTTTGTCAACACCTAGGTCACAGCAGAGAAGAACTAATTGGCAAATCCTACGACCAGTTTTTGCCCAAACAGGAAGCAGAGACATATCGAAAAAAAGACGAATTAGTTTTTTTGACAAATACCAGCACCGAAATCCAAAAAACTATCACAGACCAAGCAGGAAACACCCGCTTTGTCTCCGCCAAAAAATCTACCTTTGTAGATGCCGAGGGTAGACAATTTCTCGTTTGCGCGATTAGAGATATCACCAATCGCGTGCAAATGGAAGAACAACTGCGGCAGACACTGGCAGAAGTAGAAAGCTCCCAAAACTTGCTGCGAACAGTCATTGACGCTACGCCAGACTGCATTTTTGTCAAAGATCGAAACTTGCGCTACACCCTAGTCAATGCAGGTTTCGCCGCCGCCTTCGGCAAAACCCAAGCAGAAATTATCGGTAAAGACGACGCAGAAATTGGTATATCGGTCGATCGCATCTTCGCCAACTTCCACGCCGAAACCGATTCCGAGAACCAAATCCAAAACTTCCGGGCCGGCAACCACCGGGAGCATCCCGGTTACAACGACTTAGCCACCTTAGCCGACGGCAAAGTACACAGCTTCGACACCCAGAAATTGTCCCTCAAAGATGCAGAAGGCAACATTTTAGGAATGCTCGGCTTGGCGCGCGACATCACAGATCGTCGCAAATCTGAACAAGAACTATTGCGGTTCAAAGCAATTTTAGAAACCACAACAGACTGGGTAGGCATCGCCGACACCCAACAGCGCACCATTTATATCAACCGCGCAGCCAGAGAAATGTTGGGAGTTGGCTCTGACGCCGATTTAACCGGAATCCGCATTTCTGACCTGACATCCCCCAAAAGTATCGACACTCTTGTGAACGTCGGCATCCCCGCAGCTTGCCGGGACGGGGTGTGGAGTGGCGAGACAGTTTGGCAGAGTTTAGACGGCGAAGAAATACCAGTTTCTCAAGTAATTGTTGCCCACAAATCCGAGAATTCAGAAGTTGAATTTATCTCAACGATCGCCCGCAACATTACAGAACGCAAGCGCGTAGAAGAAGCCTTGCAGCAGAACTTGCAAATGCTCGACCTTGCCAGCGATGGCTTGATCGTTCGGGATATGGACGGCACGATTAATTATTGGAGTCAGGGAGCCGAACGGATGTACGGCTGGACAAAAAAAGAAGCCTTGGGGAAAATCACCCATACTCTATTGCACACCATTTTCCCCCAGCCTTTAGCCGCTATTTCGGCACAGTTAGAAGAGCAGGATTATTGGGAAGGAGAAGTAATTCACACCACCAATTATGCTACCAAAATTACCGTATTCAGTCGCTGGAATTTGCAGCGAGATGAACAGGGAAAACCGAAAGCAATTTTAGAAACTAACAACGACATCACGGAGCGCAAGCAAGCAGAAATCGAAAAGCAAAGATTGATTTCGCTCGTAGAAAGCAGCTCGGATTTTATCGGCACTGCCACCATGGAGGGAGAGGCAACATACCTGAATGTCGCGGGAATGAAACTAGCAGGATTGCTAAATATTGAAGAAGTCAAAAGCAAAAGTATGTATGACTTCTTCTCAGTAGAAGATGGTAAGATTTTCAAAGAAGAAATCGTGCCGGCTACTGTACGAGACGGTTTTTGGCAGGGCGAATTCCGCTTGAGGAACTTTCAAACCGGCGAAGACTTTCCCGTTGACTTCACCCTATTTACAGTCAAACACCCAGAAACCGGCGAGCCGATGGGGTTCGCAACAGTTACTCGCGACATCACCGATCGCAAACGTGCAGAAGAGATGCTGCGCGATCGCGAAAGACTATTCCGAGCCATTTTCGACCAATCGTTCCAATTCATAGGTCTGCTCAAACCGGACGGCACCGTTTTGGAAGCCAACCAAACAGCCCTCGCCGCCGCAGGCCTGCGGAGCGAAGAAATAATAGGCACTCCGTTTTCCGAAACCCTGTGGTGGCAGATTTCCCCGGAAACCAAGCAACAGATACAAGAAGCGATCGCCCTCGCCGCGGCGGGCGAGGTAGTCCGTTACGAAGTGGATGTGCTAGTTGCCAACGGTGCAGTGGCGACAGTTGACTTCTCCATCAAACCCATCACAGACGACAGTGGCAAAGTCTTGATGCTAATTCCAGAAGGCCGCGACATTAGCGATCGCAAAGCCCTAGAACGAGAATTAGTTTTGCGTCAAACCCGCTTTGACGCATTTTTCACAGCCGCCCCGGCCTCAATGTTTATTTTTGACGAGCAGTTGCGCTTCGTCCAAGTTAACGAGAAATTAGCCGAAACCACCGGCGTCTCAGTTGCCGAACACCTCGGCAAGACTGTGAGGGAAGTTATACCCGAAATGATCGATACCCTACAGCCGATGTTGCAGCAAGTTCTTGTCACCAACCAACCGTTTTTAAACGTTGAGGTGTCGGGCACAACCGTCAACGAACCGGGCGTCCTGCGAGATTGGCTGGCGTCATACTTTCCTTTGCCCGGCCCTGACGGCAAACCCATCGGTGTCGGCGGTGTGGCGATCGAAATTACCGATCGCAAAAAAGCAGAAGAAGAGCGCGATCGATTTTTTACCCTTTCCCTAGACTTGGTTTGTATTATAAGTTTTGAAGGCAAATTCAAGCGTATCAATCCCTCTTGGGAAAACACACTCGGCTACAAGGCGCATGAACTCGAAGACAACTATTATATCGATTTAGTCCATCCAGACGATCGCGAATCAACCCGAAAACAAGCGGAAAAAGTAGCTAGTGGCGCCGAATTAAAATCTTTTGAAAATCGCTACCGCTGCAAAGACGGTTCCTACAAGTGGCTGTCGTGGAAAGTGCGACCTGAAACCGAACAACAGCTCATGTATGCAGTCGCTCGCGACGTTACTGAAAGCAAACAGGCGATGGTGCAACTGGAAAAAACAACAGCCCAATTAGCCCGTTCCGAAGACCAATTTCGGCAACAAACCAATCTCTTGCAACTGCTAATAAATAGCATGGGCGACGGCATAATTGCTGCCGACGAAAAAGGCAATTTTGTGTTGTTCAATCCCGCCGCCGCAGATATCTTTGGCACGGGTTCGACAGATACTCTTCCCGACGAATGGTCGGCAAGATACGGTTTATTCTTGCCCGATACGGTAACTCCCTATCCCACAGCCGAGATCCCCTTAACACGGGCAATTAGAGGAGAATCTCCTGAGAACGTAGAGGTTTTCACCCGCCACGCAGGGAATCCAGAGGGCCTGTGGGTGAAAATTACCGGCCGGCCGCTCAAAGACGAAACGGGCGCACTCAAAGGCGGCGTAGTAGTTTGCCGCAACGTCACCCAGGAAAGAGCGTCCCAGCAGCAAATGCAGCAGTTGGCCGAGACACAGGAACGCTTGCTGCAAGAACTCAAAACGCGGCAAAATGCCCTAGACGAATCGGCGATCGTCAGCGAGACCGATCTGCAAGGCATGATTACCTACGTCAACGACGGATTCATTGAAATCTCCGGTTACAGCATGGGAGAACTCCTGCACCGCAACCACCGCCTCGTCAATTCCGGCTACCATCCCCAATCATTTTTTGAAGAAATGTGGGTGACACTTTCTCGCGGTTTGGTGTGGAAAGGGGAAATCAAAAACCGACGTAAAGATGGCTCGTTTTACTGGGTAGATTCGACGATCTCCCCCATCTTTGATACCAGCGGCACAATAGTCAAATATATCGCCATTCGCTTTGACATTACCGAGCGCAAAGAGGCAGAAGAACGACTAGGAAAATTAGCAGCAGAACGTAAAGCTGAAGCTGATTCTCTGACGCAGCAAGTCCTTAAATTGTTGGGAGAAATTAAAGGCGCGGCTCAAGGCGACTTGACAGTCAGGGCGGAAGTGACTAACGATGTTTTAGGTGCTGTCGCCGACTCTTTCAACTTCTTAATCGGTTCTCTGCGGAAAGTAGTAACGGGAATTCAAACTTTAGCCGAACAGGTAACATCTGCCACCGACGAGTCAATTAACAATACCAGTCAACTCACCCAACAGGCAGAAATTCAAGCAGCAAAAATATCTGCCATCATGCGCGAAATAGAGCGGATTGTGAATTCGATCCGCGACGTGCGAGATGTTTCGGTGCGGGCCGAAACAGTGGCTCAGCAGTCTTCTCAAACGGCTGAAGTCGGCGGTATGGCGGTCGATCGAGCTGTCGAAGGCATTAACGGGCTCCGGTTGACGATCGCCTCTACCTCGAAAATGATGAAGCGTTTGGGCGAATCTTCGCAGCAAATTGGCAAAATTGTGACTTCGATTTCTCAACTTGCTTCGCAAACTAATTTATTAGCTCTGAATGCTACTATTGAGGCGGCGCGAGCCGGCGAACAAGGTTTAGGCTTTGCAGTTGTTGCCGAAGAAGTGCGGAAATTAGCAGAAAGATCCGCCGGCGCTACGGAGGAAATCTCGGAAATTGTCGGTACAATTCAAGAAGAAATCAGCCGCGTGATGAAGGCAATGGAATCGGGGACGCTGGAGGTAGTGGAAGGCACTAAGCTAGCAAGCGAAGCTAAAACCCACCTCAATGCCATCATCGAAGTTAGTCGAGAAATGAATGCTTTGGTGCAGAATATTACTATTGCATCTGCCAAGCAAACTGTTTCTGCTGAGGGAATTGCTAACAGTATGCAGCAAGTCAACGAGATTGCGAATACTACCGCACAAAAAGGTGCGGATGTCAAAGCATCTTTGGACGAGTTGTCTGGTTCTCTGGGCCAATTGCAAAAGTCGGTGGCGAATTTCCGTTCGTAATTTTAGAACCCCGACTTATTGAAGAAGTCGGGGTTCTAGGTATTGTGGCAGTGTGCGATGATGAATGGTAAGATGGCTGAGTATTTGAAATATTTTTAGGTTGTGGCGATCGTGTTTGAGATTGAGTTTACAGACCAAGCGATTGAGGATTTGCAGTGGTTTAAGAAACACGAACAGAATGTAATTGTTGACGGTATTGAGGCTAACCTTTGTTATGAACCCACTACCGAGACGCGCAACCGGAAAGCCCTGCGTCCAAATAATACAGCAGAATGGGAATTGAGATTGGGCGTATATCGCGTTTTGTACAACGTTGACAAGCAAGTTAAAATTGTCAGTATAGAGCGCATCGCTGGTAAGCAGGGGAATAGATACATATTTCAAGGAGCAGAGGAAGAACTATGATGAACTGGGATTATCGAGTATTTTTTGAGGAGGGCGGGTACACAATTCGCACGGTGTATTATGACGATAAGGGTGCGATCGCAGCCTGCTCTGAAAAAGAAACCGCACCTTTTGGAGAATCAGTGGAAGAACTTCAAGAAGAATTAAACCAACTCCTTGCTGCTCTAAAAAAACCAGTTATTTCGGCTGACGATGTGCCGCCTCCAAGCGATCGCCCGAAGGCAAAAAGAGGAAAATCATTGCAAGCAGTGCGGCAACAACTTGGCTTGGGATCGGAAATAACGAAAGAAAATTCCTTGAGTTCAAACGATTAGCAAAGAACCGAGGTTATCGGTAAGAGTTCAAAACTACTGGCCGCTTATCTTGGCCGCTCATATGAATGATGACGATTTAAACGAATTAATAGATGCTTTTACCGCAGAATGCGAAGAGTTTCTTCAGTCAATGGAGACGAATCTGCTGGCGATGGAAGCTGCGGGTTTGAAAGAGCGACAAGCTGCCGTTAAAGAAATGTTTCGGGCGGCTCACTCGATTAAAGGTGCGGGTTCGATGTTGGGCTTTCAAAACGTATCGGCGGCGGCTCACACGCTGGAGGACTGTTTTGTCATTTTGCGCGATCGCACAGACTTGGCGGCCCTGGAACCGACTACTGTGAGTGTTTTGCTGCAGGGGGTGGATGCTCTCAAAAAGATTACGATCGAATCAGTTCAACACTCCGATGTCACAACTCCGGATCAAACGGAAAACTTGGAGGCGATCGCCCAAATTTTCGATCAGTTCCAGGCCAAGTACGGCAACTCAGAACCGTCGCCAGTCCCCACAGTCAGCCAATCGACCGCCCCGGAAACCCTGAAACAGATTTTTGAACACCAAGTGCCGGCACTCTTCAATCGCCTAGAAACCGAGCTTTCCCAAGCTCCCGAGGCAGATTTGGCAACAAGCGTCACCGCCCTCAACCAGGTTTACTACCAACTCTCCGGTTTGGCTGGAATGCTGCAATTGCCGGATTTTGGGAAAGTCGCCGCAGCCCTCAGAGATTTGATCGACTCTCCAAACTTGACTCTACAACGGTTGCAATCCGAGGGTTGGGCGATCGCCCAAAACTTGCAAACCGCACGCCAACAAATATTGGAAGGAAGGGCGATCGACATCCCCGACATCTCCCCCACTCCCCCCCACTCCCCCTCTCCCCCTCTCCCACTCTCCCCCATTTCCACTCCCCCCGAAATCTCCCCCTCCCCCACTCCCCCCGAAATCTCCCCCACTCTCCCAGTCCCCAACCCGCAAAGGCCGACAATCCGGGTAGACTTAGAACGCTTAACGGAATTGGTGAATCTAGTCGGGGAATTAGTCATCAACCGTACAAATTTAGAACTTCAAGAATCCGAACTGCGGGGCGAAGTCAAGCGCATCCGCCGCAACATCGTAGATTTGAACCAATTCGGCGGTCAGTTGCGAGAAGAATACGACAGACTGAGCTTTGCAGAGTGGAGAGGGGGAAACGGGAACTCTGGATTGGGAAAACTTGCAGCCGCAGAAACAGAATTCCCCATGATTGCTAACGGCAAATCCTCTCCGGCCCATGCTCACTTCGATATCTTAGAGATGGATCGTTATACAGAGTTCCACTCGACAGCCGCCGAAGTCATCGAAACTGCCCAAGCAATTTCTCACTCCGCCACCAAATTAGACACTTTAGCCATGAAATTCGAGCGCAGTACCGACCAACTGCGCCGCATTACCGAACAACTACGCAGCCGCGTCATGCAGTTGCGAGTCGTGAGTTTCAGTCGCGCCGTCGATCACTTGCCCAGAGCCCTGCGGGAGATGTGTATCACATACGATAAAGATGTCAACCTGCTGCTAGTGGGAAGAGATACCAAAATAGACGAAAGTTTGCTCGATGCTTTGCGCGATCCCTTAATACACTTAGTGAGAAACGCTTTCGACCACGGCATCGAAATTCCCGAAGTTCGGCAAGCAAGCGGCAAGCCGGCCAGCGGTCAAATTGAAATAGAAGCCCGCCACCAAGGTGGCCAAACTATTATTACTGTCGCCGATGACGGCAAAGGTATTGACCCGGAAATGATTCGCCGTAAAATTGTCACAAAGGGTTTGGCTACGGAGGAACAAGCTCAAGAATTTTCCATTGCCGAACTCTACGATTTTCTGTTTTGGCCGGGTTTCAGCACTACAGAAGGGGTCAGTGACCTTTCGGGGCGAGGAGTCGGGCTCGACGTGGTGCGAACAAATTTGCGGACTGTGCGGGGGACTGTGAAGGTAGACTCTCGCCTGGGAAAAGGTACGAGTTTTATCATTAAACTGCCACTGCTGCTGTCGATTACTGATGCTTTGATGGTGAAGACAGATCACAATAAAATAGCAGTGCCGCTGGATGCAGTCGAGGAAATTCTGCACATTAAAGCCTCGGAAGTTCACATTGCCGGCAATCAGCCGATGCTGTGGTGGCGGGAGGAATTTATTCGTTTGGTGAGGATGCAAGATTTGCTCGAATACAGCGTCCTCCCGCCGGATGCCCCCTCTCCTGACCCTTTGACCCAAGAGGAAATTCCTGTCCTGGTTTTGGCTTCTACCGAAGGAATGCTGGCGGTGGCCGTGGAACGGCTGATCGGTCAGCAGGAAATTGTGGTTAAACCTTTGCCACCGCCTCTATCCAAGCCTCGCGGCGTTTTGGGGACTACGATTTTGGGGGACGGGCGCGTGGTGAATATTCTGGATGTGGACGATTTGGTGGGCCAACCTGTGGTAAATAGTTCGATCGCCGCTGTCTCCGGTAAAGTGCAGGAGATGCCGGCGAGTGCGAGTCGGTCACCGCAGATTTTGGTAGTGGATGATTCCTATACAATTCGCCAGTTGTTGTCTCTGACGCTGACTCGTGCTCGCTACCGGGTGGTACAGGCTAAAGATGGTGTGGATGCCCTGGAAAAGTTGCAAAATGGTCTTGATTGCAGTTTGGCGATCGTGGATATTGAAATGCCTCGGATGGATGGATTTGAATTGTTGCGATCGATCAGATCGACCCAGCGGTTTGCTAAGATTCCCGTAGCCATGCTGACATCCCGTAGCGGGGCAAAACATCGGCAAATGGCAATGGAATTAGGCGCAAATCAATATTTCACCAAACCTTACAGCGAAGCCCAACTTTTACAAGCTATCCCCAAATTAATCCACCACTCAATAATTTAATCCACAATCTCAAATTTCTAATCAAATAATCGCTAACCTCAAACGAAACTTAGACCAAAAGTAATTGCACCCGCTAATTATAGTTAAAAGCTACGCAGCCGACTCACCTACTAAAATCCCATAATCTTCTATTTAAAACCTAATATCTATTCTGGTTGTATCGGAATGATTTAACCGCAGAGGACGCAGAGGATACAGAGAAAGGGAAGAGAGAGATGAATAATTCAGATCCCAAGGGAGTTGATATAAAATGAATAATCTTCAATCTAAAATCAAATAATCCTCAATCTAAAATCTAAAATCTAAAATCTAAAATCGAATGACTCACGCCAATTACAATCGCCGCTTTCGGAGCAAGAAACACGCCACTGTTAGAATTGCTCCTCATAAGTTTGTTTCCTTTGAACTAGGAAATATTTACTATGCTGTTCCTATTGAGCGAGTGGAACGCATTGTTAAAAACTTTAATGCCTACGGTCTTTTACCTAACGGTAATAGTTTACTGCGGCATCAAGAAGAACTGATTACCATAATTAATTTATCCACAATATTTCCCAGCAGTCCGAGCATTACTGAGTGCAAATACCTGATTATTTGTACTTTAAATAAAAGCGCTCGGTTGGGAATTCCCCTTCCTGATATGCCAAAAATTTTGGAAATTACCGAAGAAAGCTTCTGCGAGATTCCTGAATTGTACCGTCAACAGCAACTGCCTCCGGTAATAGAAAAGTTAATTCGCGCACCTGATGGTTCCGAAGTTTTTTATCTGAATTTCGATTTATTTACCGAAATGTAGGGAATTCACTTTTCGAGGTATTATACCATATAAATGGTATTTTTGCAAACAAAAAGTTATTGATTTATGAAAAAACTCACAATAATGTCGATCGCCCTACTAATTTTTGCAGCAACTCTCGATTTGCCGAAGGTGGGGCTGCAACTAAGTGCGATCGGGCAAATAGAAACACCCCAACCAATCCCAACACCCCAACCAATCCCAACACCCCAACCAATCCCAACACCCCAACCACAAACACCCCAACAAATCCAAACACCCCAACAAATCCAAACACCCCCAATCCAAACACCCCAACCAAAAGCAAACGACCCCAAAAAGCTCGGCTACGTCTCCCCACAATTTGCCGAAAATTTCTCCCAGCAACAAATCGACCAAATCAACGCCAACGTCGAAACGCTGCTGCTAACTCAAAGCTGCTCCCGCTGCGACCTCCGAGCCGTAAAATTAGTTAACCTTAACTTAAAAAATCCCATCCTGACAGGATCGGATTTATCAGATGCCAACCTCAGCGGTAGTCGCTTCGAGATATCAGATTTTGTCAACACCAATCTAGCTCGCACAAACTTAAGCGGAGCCGAATTAGTAGGAGCGAGAATCAGCAACGCTAACCTTAGAAAAGCTAACTTGACAAAGACAAATCTAGACGGTGCAGACTTGCGATTTTCCGACTTGAGAGATGCCAATCTTTCCGATGCCAACCTCCGCAATGCTAATATAGATGGCGCTACTATCGATCGAGCAAGCATGGCCGGCACCACAATGCCCGACGGCAGGAAAAATAATTAATATAGTCTCGTTTCCGGCGCGATTGAAATCGCTTCTTTTCAAACAAAGTGGGGATGGCGTCCGAACGGAATCCCTTGTTCCCAGGCTCAGCCTGGGAATAAATATCTAGAGGCTCTGCCTCATTCCCTCGTTTCCTGCTTCCCTCTTCCCTCTTCCTTCCATCCGTTACATCCGTTACATCCGTTACATCTCGCGCAAGCGAATCCGTTGCCGAACTTCCTTCAATTCTATTCAAACAGCCAAAAACCTCTGAATCACCTCATCACTTAACTCGCTAGTGCTTCCAGAAGCCACAATCCCGCCTTTTTGCATAGCATAATACCAGTCAGCTTGCCGCACAAAATGCAAATGTTGCTCCACCAACAAAACAGAAATTCCCCTAGTCGCAACTACGCGGCGCACCGCAGCTTCAATATCTAAAATAATCGATGGCTGAATCCCCTCCGTAGGTTCATCCAAAACCAGCAACTGCGGCTCACCCATCAAAGCCCTAGCAATAGCTAACTGCTGCTGCTGTCCCCCGCTCAAATCACCTCCCAGGCGATCGAGCATAGTTTTCAAAACCGGAAATAACTCAAAAATTTCATCAGGAACTTCAGGATTTTTGGTTTTGGTTGGTTTCGCTTCCAAACCTAACAAAAGATTTTCTTTTACAGTCAAACGTGGAATAATTTCACGCCCTTGAGGCACATAACCAATGCCTAATCTAGCCCGCTGGTAAGTCAACTTAGAAGCAATAGATTCTCCGCCAAAAGCAATAGTGCCACTGCGCGGTTGCAACAACCCCATAATCGTTTTTAGCATAGTAGTTTTGCCCACACCATTGCGGCCGATCAAGCAAACCATTTGCCCCGCCATGACGCTTAAATCGACATCGCGCAAAATGTGACTTTCGCCGTAATAAACATTCAAATTAGAGACTTGTAGCATATTCTTTGGAGTAGTAATGAATAATTGGTAATTGGCAATCGGTAATCGACAACAGTCAACTAACTAATGACTAATGACTAATGACTAATGACTAATGACTTCTTACTCTTCAGGTTTTCCCAAATATACCTCAATTACTCGATCGTCATTTTGCACCTCATCCATAGTCCCCTCACACAAAACCGTACCCTGATGCAACACCGTCACCTGCCGCGCAATTTGCCGCACAAACTCCATATCGTGTTCAATTACCAACACCGAATGACTTTCGGCCAACGAAATCAGCAACTCCCCAGTTAACATCGTTTCCTCATCCGTCAAACCCGCCACAGGTTCATCTACCAACAACAAATCAGGAGATTGAGCCACCAACATTCCAATTTCCAACCATTGCTTTTCCCCGTGAGAAAGCAAACCCGCCGAAATATCAGCCTTAGCAACTAAACCAATGGTTTCTAACAAACCAGAAACCGTGCGTTTTTCAGCAGCAGAAGCAGGCTGGAACAAAGTTGAAAAAACATTTTTGTGGCGACTGCAAGACAATTCCAAATTTTCGCGTGGCGTTAAATTCAAGTAAACTCGCGGCGTCTGAAACTTGCGGCCAATTCCCAAACGCGAAATCCTATCTTCCGACAACTTGCGTAAATTTTGTCCCTTAAATAACACCCTGCCCTCAGTCGGCTGCACCTTCCCAGTAATTGAATCGAGAAAAGTAGTTTTCCCCGCACCATTGGGCCCAATAATAACTCGCAGTTCGCCCGCATCCATGCTGAAATTTAAACCGTTGATGGCTTTAAAACCATCAAAACTCACAGTCAAGTTTTCTATTTCTAATACTTTGCCATTCATAGGTAATTTCTCCGGGTAGGGTGCGTCAGTTAAAAGTCTCTCGGTAAGCCAGAAAATCTGTGGGCTGACGCACCTGAGAGCGCTGATTTTCTCTGAGAAGGTGCGTCAGTTAACAGTCTCTGGGTAAGCCGGAAAATCTGCTAGCTGACGCACCCTACACAAGCAGATAAATGGTTATTTTACTCTAAACTAAAACTGCTAGAGCTGCTCGAAATAGGAGGTGGAGAAGCAGCTAAAATCCGTTCAGCTAACTTCGAGAGTGGCAAACTTTGCACGTATACTTTTCCCGGCCCAGTCATCTTTGCCAAAAACAAGCCTTCACCTCCAAATAAAGCATTTTTAAACCCGCCAACAAACTGAATATCGTAATCTACAGTCGCTGCAAAAGCTACTAAACAGCCGGTGTCTACTCGCAACACTTCGCCAACTCCCAAATTTTTCTCAACTATTGTTCCTCCCGCATGAACAAAAGCTAGCCCGTCACCCTGCAACTTTTGCAGAATAAAACCTTCTCCGCCAAAGAAACCGGCACCGAGCCGCTTGGTGAATGCTACCTCAATGTCAATGCCGTTGGCCGCACAGAGAAATGAGTCTTTTTGACACAAAAATTTACCGCCAAGTTGGCCTAAATCTAGGGGAATTACTTTACCCGGATAGGGGGCGGCAAAAGCTACGCGGGCCTTGCGATTTCCGGCATTGACAAAGGTGGTAATGAAAAAACCCTCTCCTGTCAGCATTCGTTTGAAACCTTGAAATAAGCCGCCGCCTGTGGATGTTTGCATTTGGATGTCGCCTTCCATGTATGTCATGGTTCCAGCTTCAGCCCTGACGCCTTCTCTGGGGTCGAGTTCAATCTCGATGAGTTGCAAATCGTCGCCGTAGATTTTGTAGTCAATAATATCTGCCATATGTTGTCCCTCAAGTTAAAGAACGAAGCTACTTGCTACGGATATCTAAGTAGGTGGACATATATATTGCGTCTCCTCAGAGAGAAACGCAGATTTTCCCAAGTCTATTGCGATTGCTTTGTTTGTCTGTTGTAGGTGACATTTATTTATGTCAGCCTACTTATAAATTACACGATATTTTTGCACTCAATGTTCAAGTTCTTCTTTTTCGAGCTGCACTTGGGGGTCTTGTTCCAGGCTGGGGTAAGTAGATACGTACTTCGGTTTTCTGAACAGGGCGCGGATTTGGTCGAAACTTTGATCTTGCAGCCATCCGACTATGCCGTCGGGCAGGACTGTTACTACTATTAAAAATAGCGCGCCTTGGAAAAATAGCCACACTTCGGGAAATTGTTCGCTCAAAAAACTCTTGCCAAAGTTGACTAGCAGCGCTCCTAATATTGCTCCAGATAATGTGGCGCGGCCTCCCACTGCGACCCAGATTACCATTTCAATTGAAAAGGCAATATCCATTGCTTTTGGCGAAATGATTCCGGTTTGTACGGTAAATAATGCGCCTGCAATCCCGGCTAAACCGGCGGAAATTGCAAAGACTAAAACTTTATATCCTGTGGGATTGTAACCTGAGAAACGCAGGCGCACTTCGTCGTCGCGAATTGCTACTAGCAGGCGACCGAAGCGTCCGCTGGTCAGCCATCGGCAGAGGGCGTAACTTGCTGCTAGAAATAGTATGGTGAGAATGTAGAAAATATATTGAGTATCTCGGTCATTGACTGTGGCTCCGAACAAGGTTTTAAAGTCGGTGAGTCCGTTGGTGCCGTTAATCAGTTTTTGCTGACCGTTAAAGAAGTTGAAAAATACAATGGTTGCTGCTTGGGTAAGAATTGAAAAGTAAACGCCTCGAATCCGATTGCGGAATACTAAATAACCTAAAAGTGCACCCAAGATGGCGGGGATGAGAACTATTGCTAATGCTGAGAAGGGAAATGAATAAAATGGTTGCCAAAACCAGGGGAGTTCGGTAACGCCGTAGAGGTTCATAAATTCTGGCAATTGACTGCTGGCGGTTGGGGGAATTTGCAGTTTTAGGTGCATGGCGAAGGCGTAGCCGCCGATCGCAAAAAACACCCCATGCCCTAAACTAAGTAAACCCGTGTATCCCCAAATCAAGTCTATGCCGAGGGCGGCAATTGCTAGTGCTAAAAACCGCCCCAATTGATTGAGGCGAACGTCGGGGAGTATTCCTGGGATGAGTAAGATGAATGTGAGGGCGATCGCGCTGACAATTGCCGCTTCTTTTAGCCAGGGTTTTTGATGTGTTTTCTGCATTTTTCGCTACACTCGCAGTTGTAATTTTTAATTTTCTACCGTCCGCCCTTTTTGCGGGAAAATCCCTCCCGGCTTCACTTGCAGAAAAGCCATAATTAAGGCGAATACCATTACTTTTGCCATGCTGGTTGTGGCGAAAAATGTGAAGAAGTCGGCTAAAGGCTTGATAGGAGCGAACATTAATGCTAATGTTCCAGAACCGATCAGGTAATTTGCAGTGCCGATCGCGATCGCAGCAACTACACTCCCCACAATCTTGCCGACACCGCCCACAACCACCACCATAAAAGTATCGACTATATAATTTTGTCCAGTATTTGACCCTACCGAACCAATCAAACTAATCGCGCACCCAGCGACACCAGCCAAGCCTGAACCCAAAGCAAAAGTCAGCGCGTCTACTTGTTCGGTAGGAATACCCAAACACGCACTCATGCTGCGATTTTGCGTCACGGATCTAATCCGCAATCCCCACACCGACTTTTGCAAAAATAGGTAAATTCCCGCCAAACAAATTCCGGTGAGGACAATAATAAAAATTCGCGCGTAGGGCAACTGAAAATTGCCCAGCGGTATGCCGCCGCGCAGCCATGCAGGCGCAGTCACGTCCACATTTTGAGCACCAAACCAAGGTTGAGTTACTGCCAGTTTGTAAGTTTGCCCTAAAAAGGTGCTTACCGCCCAGGAAATACCCAAAGATAAAGGCAAAATTAGGGCGATAATTTTGCTGCGAATGCGATCGAAATCCAGGCGCGATTTCAGCAACCGCAAACCGCCAAAAAACAGCAAACAAAACACCGCAATCCCAATTACCAGCACCCAACTGACGCTGCGGACAAACTGCTGCAAAATTAAACTTACGCCCCAAGTTGCCAGCAGAGTTTCTAGTGGCCGCCCGTAAAGATAGCGAATCACTCCCCGTTCGAGAATTAATCCTACCAATGCAGCGACTAGAAAAGCTAGGGGAATTGCAAATAAAATGTAGGTTTCAAAAGCAAATCCTCCGATACCTTTGAAGACATTTTGCACTACGAAAGTTGTATAAGCCCCCAGCATCATCAACTCGCCATGAGCCATATTAATTACGCCCATCAGCCCGAAAATAATCGCTAGTCCCAGGGCTGCAATTAGTAAAACAGCGCCGATGCTAAGGCCGTTAAATAAACCATCTAATATCGCCAATTGTGTTACTCCTGCATCAAGTCGGTTAACTTTGTTCGCGGATAATTAGGGGCTGATTTTACCCCATTGGTGTCAAGTTAGAACTAAAACCCTCTGTATATTTCGCTTGTAGCCGAGTCTCGATCCCCCTAAATCCCCCTTAATAAGGGGAGTAGGGGGTGACTTTGAAGAGTCCAGTTCCCCCTTATTAAGGGGAGTAGGGGGTGACGCAAGAACACTCTTGTCCCCCCCTTCTTAAGGGGGGCTAGGGGGGATCGGGCTTAACCCAAGCGTATTGAAATTGGTATTACCTACTTATCAAACTTTGAATTTGCCACCTTTTGCGGGGTCTGACCAATCGCAAGCAAAGCCTTGTGTTTCAGCAACAAATTGATTCCAAGGCACCGGCTTCACTGCTTCGGGTGTAGCAAATGCGATGTTAAATAAACCGTCGTCTCTAACTTCGCCCAACCGCACAAATTTAGAAAGGTGATGGTTAACTTCCATCGTTACTGTGCCCCCCGGCGCGTCAAAGGTTTGACCCAAAGCTGCTGCCCGCACTTTTTCTAAATCGTCGGCTGTCCCTGCTTTTTCGACGGCTTGCTTCCACAGGTAAACCATGATGTAAGCTGCTTCCATCGGGTCATTTGTCACTCTATCTTTGCCGTATTTTGCCTTGAAAGCTTCCACAAATTTTGTATTAGCCGGAGATTCTACAGTCATGAAGTAATTCCAGGCGGCGTAATGGCCTTTAAGATATTCTACCCCGATCGCCTTTACTTCTTCTTCTGCAATACTGACAGACATTGATGGATATTTGTCCGGGCCCAAACCTGCACCCTGCAACTGTTTGAAGAATGCTACGTTGCTGTCGCCGTTGAGGGAATTGAAAATGACGCCGCCGTCTGGCAAAGCTGCCTTAATTTTAGTAATAATTGGCGTGACTTCTGTCCCGCCTAAAGGAATGTAATCTTCCCCAACTAATTCGCCGCCTTTGGCTGCTAGCTGTGCCTTGATAATGGTATTTGCCGTGCGGGGGAAAACGTAGTCAGACCCGACTAAGAAGAATTTTTTCCCTTTATTTTCTAGCAGCCAGTCAACTGCTGGTTCGATTTGCTGGTTTGGTGCTGCCCCAGTATAAAAGATGTTCTTGGAACACTCTTGACCCTCGTATTGTACGGGATACCAGAGCATATGATTTTTTTCTTCAAATACTGGCAATACTGCTTTGCGACTAGCAGAAGTCCAGCAGCCGAAGACGGTGACAACTTTATCTTGGTCGATCAATTTTTTGGCTTTTTCGGCAAAAGTCGGCCAGTCTGAGTTGCCATCTTCTATTACTGCTTCGATTTGTTTTCCGAGGACGCCACCAGCTTTATTGATTTCTTCGATCGCTAATTGTTCGGCATCGACAACGCTTTTTTCGCTGATTGACATCGTGCCGCTCAAGGAATGCAAAATTCCTACTTTGATCGTGTTTCCGCTACCTGCTGCTGGTGTAGTTCCTGTTGATGTGGGAGAAGCTGCGGGAGTTGCTGTTGGAGTTGGAGTTCTACAAGCTTTTAGAAATAAACTTGATGTTAGGGTAGCAGAACCGTATAAAAGAAATTTCCGTCGATCGAATCGCTTTGTCATTTTTTCTTGTTACTCTTGAATAGATGAGTCAGATGATTGAGAATAATAACACATAGCGACTTGATATTAAGACTCGCGTCAGCAGACTGTTGTATTTTTAGCTACAAAACTTATTGTTTTTGAGAAAATGAATGTTTTGTGGGGATTGAGGGCAACTGCGCCAGAAACCGGGCGGATACCTTGTTAGATTTTAGATTGACTGATGACATCAGGGTGGCGATCGCGGGCTTACCGGATTTTTTTGGGAAACCAGGTTGAGACACCAAAATACGTCTTTTCAGCAATTAGTGTGTAATTAGAAACCCGGTTTCTTTACATAAATTATCTTATTGATGCTACCAGTTAGGCATACACTGGTCGATCGCACAAAATAGAAAGCGGGTTTCTCGCTCTCCACAGGTTATTGATGCTAAAACTTAGGCAGCAACCGAGTCGATCGCACTTGCATAGGCGAGTATCAAAGCAGGTGACGATCGCACTTCGCTTTGAGTACGATCGTCACCTGTAGAAATGCCCCTGATTTATGGAGAATAGCGGACTCGAACCGCTGGCCTCTGCGGTGCGATCGCAGCGCTCTACCAACTGAGCTAATTCCCCTGATTGAGTTTTAATTTAGCATTTTAGATGCCGGATTGCCGAATCTAAAAGGCTTACAGGTCTTGCTGGCTCTCACTTTCGCAGACCGTCACTTACACTAGCACGTAACTGCTAAAAAGGTCAAGTGTTTTCCGCAGCCGGCTCAGTGGGGGCGATCGAGCAAAATGCCACCACTCTATCCAACTCTAAATCAGCAAAATAGTCCACCGTCCAATTAGCTTGACGCTGGATCATGTGAAACGGGTAAGTGTGAGTCACACCCGCAACCTGAATCCCCGCTTTTTTCGCCGCTTCAATCCCCGCAAAAGTATCTTCTATTGCCAAACACTCGATCGGTTGCAGGTTAAAGTCGGGATATTTCTGGTTGAGAAGTTGCACAGCCAATAAATAGCCATCGGGTGCTGGTTTGCTCACCGTCAAGTCGTCGCCTGCGACAATTAACTCAAAGTTTGCCGCCAAACCGGCTCGATCTAACACCAATTCTATATCCGATCGCATTGCCCCGCTAACTACAGCCATTTTCAGTCCGGCGGCCCGAATTTTGTCAATAAATTCTGCCAAACCGGGATAAATCGGCAGTTTCTCCAAAGTATCTATTTGAGCTTTGTAAGCTTGGGCCTTGCGCTGCAGCAGTCGATCGAGATATGTTTCTGTTAGATATCGTCCTCGGCGCTTGAGCAGTTCGGTAATGCAAGCGCGATCGCTCCTTCCCAAACAAATTTCTCGAAACTCCCCACGTTTGAGATGGAGATTTTCATCGAGCATCAATTGATCGATGATTTTCTCGTGAATAGGCTCGTCATTAACAATCACGCCATTAAAATCAAATAAAACTGCTTTTAGAGTCATTAGTCATGAGTCATTAGTCATTAATCATCAGTCAATAGCAAGTTAGTAGGGGCGGGTTTTACCAACCATCTCAACCTAAAACTAACCATCTATGAAACCCGCCCCCAAAGGGCGAAAAATACACCTCAACAATACATCAAGCAGGAGCTGGAATGCCCGGTAAATCGCCATCAAAATCAGGAGTTCGATCGCCCCAATTCCACCCCCTCGCCACCCGCACCTGTTCCAAATCTTCCCCAGGCAAAGGTTTCACGCCCTGCGTCACCTGATTTACCCACCAGTGTTCGTGAGTTTGCACCGCCGCGAATCCTGCCGCCCCCACCCAAGCATCGAGGCTGCCAGCCGCGTAAGACTTAATATAAGGCTCTTCAAAGATATCAGTCAGCCACTCTGTCTGCTGCAAAGTTTTTTGATTTCCGTCCAAAATTGCCACTTGTCCCCCAACCTTCAGCAGTCGGAAGCTTTCTCGCAAAATTGCCCGCGATACAGCAGGTGGCGTCTCGTGAAACAGCAAGGAAGCTGCGACTAAATCGAAGCTGGCATCGGGAAAAGCAACGCTTTCGGCATTTCCGTGCAACCACTGGATATTTAAGCCGGCTTTTTGCGCTTTCATGTCGGCAACTACCAGCATATAAGGCGACAAGTCCAGCCCGACAACTTCCGCTTCGGGAAAGGCTTGCTTGAGCATGAGCGTTGTCGAACCGGTGCCACATCCCAAATCGATGATTCGGCGCGGTTTCACCCGCACAGCGTCAATTAAGCCTTGCCTGACGACTGTTTCGTGGGGAGGCAAAACATATTGCGTGATGGGATCGTAGGAAACGGCGGCGCTGGGGTTGAGGTAGCCGCCTTTAATGCCGTGAAAGTTTTGGCTGCTGTAATATTCGGGGTAAACTAAGTTGGGTTGTCGGTAGCGATCGCCCGCTGTTTCCCAGTCGATACCTTCGTAGAGTCGTTTCAGTGCTTCTTCGTCGATCGCCAGTCGAATCAGGGGCGACAAAAAGCGCTCGAAAATTGTATCCTTGCCAACAGCCATAAAACACCTTTAACAAAAACTCTTCTAATTTTAGCCAACGGCCGTCAACTTAGCATTAATTAAAACTGTTTAGTCCCTCTTCCCTCTTCCCTCTCTCCATTACCTCCGTTACAAAATCCGTCGGCTTCCTTTCCCCCTTCCCGCTTATACGAGTTTAAAAAATGCAACTATAGACACGCTCTAAACACTTATTTCCTCGGTTATTCCCCTATCTAAAATCTAAAATCTAAAATCTAAAATCGTATTACTTTTCGTTACTAATGGGAATTTTTACCAAAAACTCCGTGCCGCCGCCCGGAGGTTTAGAAATTGTGATGCTGCCCCCATGTCCATCCACTACAATTTTGTAGCTAATTGCTAACCCCAAACCCGTGCCTTTGCCCACCTCTTTAGTAGTAAAAAATGGGTTAAAAATTTGGTCTTTAACGCTGTCGGGAATGCCGGGGCCGTTGTCGGCGATCGCCACTTTCAGAAATTTAGCGCCATGTTCGCGAACTACTCCCGTGGAAATAGTAATAATTTTATCCAGGCGATCGATCTCGTTCAAAGCATCGATCGCATTACTCAGCAAGTTCATAAACACCTGATTGAGCTGAGAGGGATAGCACTCGACTGAAGGCAGTTTTCCGTATTTTTTGACTATATAAATTCTATTTTTAATGCGGTTGGAAAGCAGCAGCAAGGTATTTTCTATACCTTCGTGAATGTCCGCCAGCTTTTTGTCAGATTCATCAAGGCGAGAAAAGTTTCGCAAAGAAAGAACTATGCTGCGAATGCGTTCGCTTCCTATTTTCATAGAATTCAATATATGCGGCAAATCCTCCTCTATAAATTCTAACTCGATTTCTTCGGTAAAATCTGCGATTTTCTGTGGAACCTCTGGAAAGGTTTGTTTGTATAAACTCACCAATTCTAATAAATCTTTAGTATATTTGCTAGTGTGAGGCAAATTAGCCGAAATGAAGTTAACGGGGTTGTTGATTTCGTGCGCTATTCCAGCCACCATTTGACCTAGGGATGACATTTTTTCGCTCTGCACTAAATGAGTTTGAGTTTTTTTCAGTTCATTTAAGGCACTATTAAGCAGTTTTACTTGGTCTTGGGTTTGACTGTAAAGGTGAGCTTGAGTAATTGCGATCGCCAATTGGTCTGCCACAGCTTTTAACAGTTGGATTTCCTCCCGGCTCCAAAGCCAATGAGTAACATGGCTACAAATTAAATAACCCTGCGGCTGGTTCTGAGTCTGAACAGGTACGGCTAAATAGCTATTAGCTTTAAGTTCCGGCGGTTGAGTTACACCCTTCGCCCAAGTGTCGCTCGAAAGAATAATTGCTTCGCCTTGACCACTCCGTACTAACACATTTTCGAGAAAGTAAGACTCAAACTTTATGGCTTGTGTCGGAGAATCAGATGGACAACATTCCCACAGAATTTGTAACGTTTTTTCTTGCGGTTTGTACCATCCAAAAGCCGCCCGTTCTAGGTGAAGCAAACTTACTATTTCTTCGACTGTACTTTGCACAATTTTGTCTAATTCCAGGGAAGCGCGAATGCGTCCGGCAATCCGGTTGAGCATGGCTTCTCGCTCCGCTTGAGCGCGATTGTTTTCGGAGGAGTAAATTAGCCAAATTGCTGCTAGCATTGCCGGGATGAGCAGTCCAGCGACTACGGATGTCAGCAAATTTAATGCTTGCAGTTTGGATTCAATATTTTCGCGGGGAATTACTAAAGCCATCGACCAGTTAACTTCCTTGAGGGGAGCATAGGCTACATACACCCATTTGTTATCTATTTTTACCAGTTCGATGTTCGTCTGACGGTCGATCATCTGCCGCGCAATTGTGGAGAGTGCGGGGTCTTTTGACTGTAAAAAGCTTGGGGCCTCCCGGTCGATATTTCCGATTAAGTTATTGTTGGGATGAACAATTGGCACTCCTTGTGAATTGAGCGCAAAAGCATAACTGTCGGAACCGTACAGCAAGCTGTTAGCGACAGATGTTACTCGGTCTAATTTAATGCTGCCTGAAAGGACTCCCATTACTTGATTTGGAGCGGGAGGCAAGGCCCAAATAGGAGCTGAAATAATAATCGTAGAAACTTTTGTACTGCGGCCTATCAGCGGGTCGGAAACGTTGAGCTGTCCGGCCATTGCTTTTTTAAAGTGTTGGCGGTCTTTACTGTTCGCGCGGTTGCCTAAAGTGTTGATAAATGAGCCGTCCGATTGAGTTAATGACAGGATGAAATACTCTTTTAATCTGTATATTTCTCCTTGCAACCGGGGTTCGACTAATTGCCAATTGAGAGTGCCAACCGTAGGATCGTAAGCAATGGTTTCTATTTCTGCTTTGCGGCTGCTTAGCCAGCGGTCGATTTCATCGGTGCCTTTTTCTAGTTTTAATAGTGCTATTTGCTTTAAATTGTCAAGGATTAGTCCGCGTACAAAAAAATAGCTGATGCAAGCAGTTGTGCTAATGGTTAAAGCGGTGGTGGCCAGAATTAGCAGGGTCAGCAAATGGCGGCGCTGCCGTCTGTGTTGCCAAAGACTGTGCGCTTGCTGCCACCGCGATTGAGTCGAATTGCTGATGTTTTGCCAAAAGCGGCGCAGCTTTTTTGTTTGTGGCGGCGGCGCAGACACAGATCCGGCTTGATTTGCTGGGTTTTGCATCATCAAATGTTCCCTCAGAGTCAACTTCATCAAACGGTCTTCGTCATTCGGCAGACTTAATATCAGGCAAGTAGTGAGACTGTTTAAGAAAAGAATGCAACTGTAGCCAAGATTCAAACCCTCGTAGTCATCAGTCATTCGCAATCTAAAATCTAAAATCTAAAATTTAAAATAATATGACTTACATTCCGGATTGCAAACAATTTTTCTTATGGTTGGGCACTCGCCTTCTATTTTGGCATCAATTTTATATTTCGACCTTCGATTTACCTATTTGAGGTTTGTGCTTTACGATATCTTTAATATCTATCTCGTTTGTATAACAAAATAATTGTAAATAACACAGAGAAAATACGGAGTTTTTTAGATTGCTAATGTATTATAATGTATGAGCAAAACTCTCTTGACAATTTTACTGATTTGTGATTTGGTTTCAAGGGGAAATTTTTTCGTCTAAAGCTTTTTTAGCCAAGCGGGTTGCATAAACGGTGAGGGCGATCGTTGCTAGCAAACCAATGCCGTAGAGAGTCCATTCAGCAGCAGTGCGCGATCGCCCGCTAGATCCTAGTGCAGCCAAACTCCCGGCCAGGGAACCGATATAAACATACATGACTGTTCCGGGAATCATGCCGATCCAAGATGCCAAAAAATAATCTTTTAGAGATACCTGCGTGACTCCAAAAGCATAGTTAAGCAAATTAAACGGAAAAATGGGAGAAAGTCGCGTCAGCAAAACAATTTTCCATCCTTCAGAGGCAACTGCGGAGTCGATCGCCTTAAATTTTTGATTGCCCTCTATCTGTTTGGAAACCCAGTCGCGAGTTAAATACCGCCCTACCAAAAAAGCGCAAGTTGCGCCTAAAATCGAGCCGATGGAAACACAAACCGAACCGCCAACGACTCCAAACAAAACGCCAGAACCGAGAGTCAGCAAAGAACCGGGGATAAATAGAACCGTTGCGACAATGTAAATGAGAATAAAAGCTGCCGGGCCCCACGGGCCGAGACTCGCGATCGACTCCAAGGCATTTTTCAGAATTCCTTGAAAGTTAAAAAACCTAGTCGCTGCAATTAAAGCCACAGCTAAACCAATCCCTAAAATCAGTTTCCACCTATTTGATGGCGGCGGATTTTCATCGGGCGATCGCGAATCATTCATTACCTAAACTCTCCACTCATTCATTGCATACACCGTAAGGTCTATAGTTGCGCTTTAGCGCTAAAAAACTTTGTAATAAAGCGCAACTTTTCCCTTAAATTAAATCAAAGTACCGCCACAGCTAGAACCGCTACCCGCCGTACAGCCGTAACAATAAGCAGCCGTTTGCACATCTTGAATCACATCTAAACTGCCAGATGCAAGCAATTTAGCAGTATTTATCTTTTCCCCACTGCCAGTTTTCGCCGGCAGATTTTCCATTTGGTTAAAATCGCAGTCGTAGACATTGCCCAAATAGTCGATCGACAATTCGTTACGGCACATTAAATGTTCCAGAGTACCGGGATTAAAATTATCCTCCAAAAACCCCAGATAAGGCTTGTGAAGTTTCTTATGTTCCAAATGAAACTTAGTCCGTCCCACTGGCAAATTAGTAATCGCGAACAATTGATTAAAACAAATCCCAAAATGTTCGGCTAAATAAACCTTGTAATCTTCCTCTAACTTGCCTTGTTCCGGTGTTAGCGAAAACTTGTCTGTTGCCGGCACTTGTGGATTGTACACCAAATCCAGAATTAAATTTGGGTTTTTTCCGTATCCCAACTGATTTAGCTTTTGCAGCGCCCGAATCGAACTGTCAAAAACACCGTTGCCACGCATTTTGTCCACATTGTCAGCTTGGTAGCAGGGAAGCGACGCCACAATTCTGAGTTGGTGCTGCGCGCAATATTCGGGAATATCTTCAAAACCTTTTTCAAAGTAAATAGTCAAATTAGAACGAACAATTACCTCTTTACCTGCAGCCCTGGCAGCTTCCGCTAGCGGTTTAAAACCGTAAAGCATTTCGGGAGCACCGCCGGTGAGGTCAACAGTTTGAATTTGAGGAAAGCGGCGAATGATTTCAATTAATTGGTCGCAAATTTCCGGGGAAAGTTCTTCTGTTCGTGTCGGGCTAGCTTCTACGTGGCAGTGAGTGCAAGCGAGGTTGCAGCGTTTGCCGAGATTAATTTGTAAAACTGTAATCTGCTTTTTAGTTAAAGCTGAGTGAAGTTTGTTTTTGAAAGGCGTGACTGCGGTCTGAATCATGTGCTAAACTTTTTAGTCTCTGCTCGCAACGGATTTAGAGGCGTTCCGGCGGAACGCCTCTCATAATTTAGCACTAATTCTTTGGATGCGAAAGCGACAAATTTTAACTGTCGCTACAAAGTTAATTGAAACTCACATCTTGCACCATTCTTAGAAACAGGCTTTTCGGCCTGTTCCACAGGAGATTAATTTTCTTGTGGAACAGGCCGAAAAGCCTGTTCATAAAAGCCTTATTGACAATACTGCAACTCAGTTAAAGCTGACATCTTGCACCATTCTCAATAACAGGCAAGATGCCTGTTCCACAGGAGATTAATTTTCTTGTGGAACAGGCCGAAAAGCCTGTTCCTAAAAGGCTTATTGACAATACTGCAAGAGCTGAGTTAAAACCGACAAGGCAAGAATTCTCATTTTGACAGTCATCTTACTTTAGAGAGTCCACTAATTTCTCAACTCGTGCTTTAATTTCATCTCGAACGCGGTGAAAAGTTTCGATGGGTTGTCCGTCGGGATCGTCGAGTTGCCAATCTTCAAACACTTCTCGCAATACCCACGCTTCGGGTAAATTCACGCCGCAGCCACAGAGAGAAATTACTGCATCGTAGTCTTCAGCATTGAATTCGTTTAATGGGTTGGATGTTTGATCGGTGATGTCAATGCCAATTTCTGACATGACTTGAATTGCTGTCGGATGAACTCTGCTTGATTCTAACCCGGAACTGGTGACTCCAATCTTGCCGGCGCCGATGGTTTTAGCAAATCCTTCTGCCATTTGCGATCTGCAGGAGTTTCTTTTGCAAACAAACATTACTTTTTTCATGGTTTTTGTTGGTTGTTGGTTGTTAGTTGTTAGTTGTTAGTTAGATGTTTCAAGGGCGCGATTTGCTAGGGCGATCGCCTCTTTAGCTGCTTGTTCCTTGCGTTCGCTGTAGCGATCGGTCAAATAGTCGGTTTGCTCCCGCAACAGCAAGGTAAACTTGTACAGTTCCTCCATTACGTCGATCGCGCGATCGCGATAAGGCGAATCCTTCATCGTCCCATCATCGTTAAATTCCTGATAAGCCTTAGCAACCGAAGACTGATTCGGAATCGTAAACATCCGCATCCAGCGGCCCAAAATTCTCAAAGTATTCACAGCATTAAAAGACTGGGAACCGCCGCTGACTTGCATCACCGCCAAAGTTCGGCCTTGAGTTGGTCTGACAGCCCCAATATTTAAAGGAATCCAGTCAATTTGATTTTTCATAATGCCGGTAATATTGCCGTGCATTTCTGGACTAGACCACACTTGACCCTCCGACCACAGGCTCAATTCCCGCAACTCTTGAACCTTCGGATGCGTATCGGAAACGCTACCATAAATCGGCAGTTCTAGAGGATTAAAAAACCTAACTTCGGCACCGAAATCCTCAATAATTCGAGCAGATTCTTCCGCCAACAAGCGGCTGTAAGAACGCTCTCTTAAAGAGCCATATAAAAAAAGAATTCTGGGTTTATGAGTGAATTCGTTCATGAGATTCTAGCAATTGGAATTGGGAAGACAACGAGGGTCTCGCAGCGAGGCAGTTTCTGGTTTTCTGGGGAACCAAAATGCTGTTCGCTTGCAGATTTCTACTAACATTAACATCACTGGAACCTCAATTAAAACACCTACAACTGTAGCCAAGGCTGCACCTGAGTTTAAGCCAAACAGCATCACAGCCGTAGCAATCGCTACCTCAAAATGATTGCTGGCCCCAATCAGCGCGGCAGGTGCTGAATCTTCGTAGCACAAGTTGAGTTTTAAAGCTGCTACATAAGAAATCAGGAAAATGAAGTTTGTCTGGATAAACAGAGGCACAGCAATTAAAAGAATGTGCAGAGGATTGTTAACAATCAACTCTCCTTTGAAGGCAAACAAAAGAATTAGCGTAATCAAAAGGGCAGCCGTAGCAACTGGACTCAGATATTGCATAAACTCTCGTTCAAACCATTCTCGCCCTTTATGTTTAAAAATCCAGAAACGGCTATACATTCCGGCGGCTAAGGGCAAACCGACATAAATCAATACAGACAATACTATTGTCTGCCAAGGAACAACTAAATCATTTGCTGCTAACAGCCATCTGCCTAATGGTGCATATAAAAACAGCATTGCTAGGGAATTAATGGCAACCATAACGAGGGTATGTCCTTGATTGCCGTAGGACAGATATCCCCACATTAAAACCATCGCAGTACAGGGGGCAATTCCTAATAATATTGTACCTGCAATGTAGGAACTAGCGATGGAGACTTCACTGCCACGAATTATTTCGGTGCCGGTAATGAGGGGGCGAAATAGCCAACCTAAGAAAAACTGAGAAAATGCTACCATTGTAAATGGTTTGATAACCCAGTTGACGACTAATGTTAAAATCACTGGTTTGGGCGTTCGCGCTGCATTAGCCGCCTGGGTAAAGTCTATTTTTACCATGATGGGATACATCATAAAAAATAGACAGATGGCAATAGGAATTGACACCTGATAAAAGCTGAGAGCATCAAGGGTGACGGCGACGTTAGGGAATAGTCTACCGAGAAGAATACCGCCTAAAATACAAAGAAATACCCAAAGGGTGAGGTATCTTTCAAAAAAACTGAGTTTGCTTCCTGCTTTGACAGGTGAGTTAGTTGCTTGAGGATGGTTCATTTAGTTAACTGGTAAGTGAAACTTGATGAGAAAAAATTAAAATTTTGCCTCTTTTCGTAATAACTCTCCAATGGTTAAGTCAAACCTAGCTTGACCATCGAAGAAAGTCCCAACTTTGCCATTGTAGAAATTCTTGTAAATCAGTTGATAGCCTTCGCTTGGTAGGGGAATGTAACCGACCGACTGGACTAAACTTGGTGCTTTTTTCATGTAGAATTGCACAAACTCGCCCACCTCTGGTTTATTTTGGACAGCGGTGTAACTGACATAGATAAAAAGAGGTCTACCGAGGGGTTGATATTGAGCGTTTTCTACAGTTTGTATGCTGGGTAGAACTGGCCCTTTACCATTGTCTATTCCTAATGCTTTTAATTGATTTTGATTGGTTTCGTAATAGCTTAATCCAAAGTAACCCAAGGCATTTGGATCTTTGATAACTCCTTGGGCTAAAACATTATCATCTTCACTAGCTGTATAGTCGGTACGGCTGGATTTCGCAGTACCTACTGTTGCTTCTGTGAAGTAGTCAAATGTACCGGAATCTTTGCCTGCACCGTAAAGGGTTATAGGTTGATTTGGCCAATTAGGTCGAATCTGATTCCAGCGGGTAATTTTTCCTTGGGCGGCGGGTTCCCAAAGTTTTTTTAGTTCGGCTACTGTGATGTCTTTTGCCCAGCTATTGTTGGGATTGACTACTACTGTGAGCGCGTCAAAGGCGACTGGTAATTCGTAGTAGCGGATGCCTGCTTTGTTGCAGGCTTCCATTTCCCCTGCGCTGATGGGGCGCGAGGCGTTGCTGATGTCTGTTTCGCCAGCACAAAACTTTCTAAATCCTCCACCAGTACCGGAGAATTCAACAGTAATTGATGCTTTTTTGGGATTGGTATTTTGATATTCTTTGGCGATCGCATCCGTAATTGGATACACGGTGCTGGAACCGTCTATTTTAATGCTTTGCGATTCTGGCGACTGGACTTGTCCGCAGGAGCTGAGAAGCCCGATCGCACCTATGGTCAAAGCAATTATACTTAGTGCGGAAACCTTGGCCTTTTCTGCTCGGTTCATTGACCTCACCCAATGCCATAACTAAGGGGTACACTGGAATCATATCAATAAAATTTGATATGTCAAGTATGAGGGAAGACAAACAGGCAATCAACACATTAAGAAATGTTGATGGGTTAATCTGCGTCAGAACAGGGGCGTGCCGGCAGGATCTGGCTGAAGCGGCGGTATTCGGCGAGGTACTGTTCGAGGGCGACAAACTGAGCTAAATTGAGGCTGTAGTAAATCCAGCGGCCTTCTTGGCGGCTGCGGACTAAAGCTGCATCCTTCAAGGCTTTGAGGTGAAAAGAGAGTTTAGGCTGAGGGACAGAAAGCCGATCGCACAATTCGCAAACGCACAACTCCTGTTCTCGCAGCAACTCCAGAATCTGAATCCGCAGGGGGTCAGAAAGAGCGTGAAAGCCGGAGGAGACAAGTTTTTCCGAAATCTGTCGCTGTGAAATGCGATCGGACGCAGCCGTAGAATTTTTAAGCATCAATTATTTAGAAAACATCCATACAAAACATCATAGTTTCTCAAGCTTCATCCTAGAAAATCAGTGCATTCACCATCGACAGATTCTTCGGGCTTGATTACTTAGGATTCTGTACCCTTGCCGGCACATCAGTGAGTCCCGCCTTCTGCATCAGCGAAATCACCCCTATAGATAGAATTCCCCCAATAATTGCCCCGACAACTACCAGGATGATAAAGACTTTTTGCAGAGTTTTTTTAGTAGCTGGGTGGTACTGTTTCGGCAATGCTTCACCTTGCTCGTCAACTTCTTGCTCCAAGGGGTCTAGCGGATTGGAGGGATTTGAGTTAAAGGGATTGGGCGCTTGATTCATGGCTGGCTTTGGTTAAAGGAGATCAACAACTATTTTAACTTGCGATTTGCCCTCACAGCTTAAATAATACATTCGGGTTTTACTCAAGACTCTATAAATTTTATTAAGATACCGAGAATTTTACCAACATTATTAATAAAATATTCGCTGGTGTCAATCTCGATCGCAATTCCTTATAACTTGAAAAATTTCCAAATACTTCCAGTTGTGACAACTCCATAAATGGTCTGAATGTCATTTTCTTGACAAGCGAATTTCAAAGGTGGTACCCGCCACGTGATTTATCCGTGGAATCAATCCAAAATCGAAAATCGAAAATCCTCAAGCCCCCCCCATTTATCCGTGGGGTCGCCTCTAAAATCTAAAATCTAAAATCTAAAATCGATTGACGCTGGTTAAATATTTGTGCTGCGATCGTTTCTGCCATGCACTGTCCTAAGCCGGATTGGATGTTGTCATTTTTGGCTTCAACCAAGGCGATAACTGGGGATTCAATGACTAGCTGTTCCGGCGATCGGCTAATTAGAAAATCGCAATAACCGCTCAAACCCCTAGCAGCGTCTACATTGAATTCTCGACCTGAAAATAAACTCATCCGTTGCGGCAGCAGTTTTTTAATCTCAACTAATATTGGCGCGACAATTAGCTCGGAGCGAGCTTTCTCGGAATTAATTTCTAGTGCTAAAGGCAGATTGAATTGCAAATTTTCTTGCAAAAAACTGCTTGGTTCTATTTCGGGAATGTCAGCAAACAAGCCCATCTTGCTCGAAAAGGCGATGCCGAAAGTTGCCTTAATTTGTTCTATGCTAAATTGACTGTAGGGCATTTAACTCCCTCTCTCAAAACAATAATTTTTTCAAACATCGCAGCCGGGGCGGGTTGCTCTGATTTTACTACTTAAATTACAGATTTTAGTGAACCCGCCTCTACAAATTTTTACACTTCTGCTTTTGACAGGCGATCGAGAGAAATTGTTGCCGCCTCAGATACTTGAGAATTGCTATCTTTTTCTAGGTATTTCAAAGCCGAAACGCTCTTAACACTCGGCAAATTGCCCAAAGCTTCAGCCAGCCTCTGGCGGATCAGCCAATCTTCCGACTGAGCAAAATTGAGGATGCGATCGATCGCCCCAATATCTTTAATTTCCCCCAAAGCCGAAATTGCCGCCTGCTGGATCACCACTTGATCGCTGTCGAGAGCTTTCAGCAGCACATCGCGAGCCCGGGGATCTTTGAGATTCCCCAGAGAAACAGCAGCGCTGAAGCGCACCAGCCATTGAGTATCTTCGTAAAAAGCGCGCACCAAAGCATCAAAAGCTCTGATATCTTCGAGATAGCCCAAAGCACCCGCAGCGTCAGCGCGAATGCCGTAATCCGGGTCTGTTTCTAGCAATTTGACTAGAATAGGATAGCACTCTGCTGTCGGTTTGACCCCAAGAGCAAACACAGCCATCGATCGTACTTGCAAACTTTCGTCGTTCAACACCTTTTTAATCAAAGGCACCGCCTCTGCAGCAGGCACATTCCGCAAGTTGGCCAAAGCCACCATGCGATCGGCGGAATTTTGGCTTTCTAACTTGGCTGCAATTTGCTCTAAGCTTAAAGTTGTCATTATGGATAAATCTTGTAGTAAAACTTTACATTCGGGTTATTTTGATTATAGGGGAGTCTCAGGGGAAAAGCAGGCCGTAAAAACCGCCCTGCGTATTTGAGATGAATGAGATTGCGGATTATTTCCATTAATCTGAAGCTCAGATTAATGGAAATAATCAATTAGAAAGTCTATTATTTAAGTCGCAAGCACAGGCGAGGTGTTACACTATATCGGATAATCCCTAGACTTTATTGTACAGTGCTTAACAAAGCAACAAAAAACTTTTCGTTTATCCCCCAAAAAAATTATGATTGTCGTTGAAAGGCATTACATAGATCGGCAGCATCAGTTTTTTAAACAGTTTGATGACTTATCTTTCCTGTCCAAAAAACTCTACAATTATGGTAACTATTACATGAGGCAACACTTTTTTAACTCTGAGTCAAAAGTTGGCGCTGCCAAGAGTCTAAAACAGTTATATGCCATCCTAAAACCCACAGCCGACTATAAATCCTTACCTGCTAAAATTAGCACTCAAGTTCTCAAACAAGTTATTCACGATTCGGAGGCTTGGAAAAAATCAATCAAGGCTTATTACCGAGATATCCATCAATTTTCATCCCCCCCCCGAATTCCCAAATACAAACATAAAACCTGTGGACGTAACTTGTTAATTTATGATAACCAATCGATAGAACAAAGGGAAAAAAATAAAAATAATGGGCTACTTCATTTATCTCAAAGTGACATAATAATTGCTACAAAAGCCCAAGATGTCATAGAGGTAAGGATAGTTCCTGCCACAGCGACCTACGTTGTTGAGGTTGTTTATAAAAAGCCTGTAACGTTGGTGGATTTAAACCCTCAACTCATAGCAGGTAGAGATTTAGGGATTGATAACCTCGTCGCTTTAGCATCAAATAAGCCAACATTTACTCCAACTCTCTATGATGGAAAACATCTCAAATCAATCAATCAAGGTTTCAATAAGCGCCGAGCCTTTTTACAGTCAAAAATTGAGAAAGGGAAATATACCACACCTCAAATCCAGCAAATCATCTTTAAGCGAAACAAGCGAGTTGAAAACTATCTTCATCAAACCAGCAGTTTGATAGTCAAGCGGTTGGTGGACGCTCAAATCGGGCAGTTAGTTATTGGGAAAAATGTGGGGTGGAAACAAAATTTACAATTAGGAAAAAAAACGAATCAGACGTTTGTAGCAATTCCTCACGCCAAGCTCGTAGAAATGATTACTTACAAAGCTGAGTTAGTGGGGATCAAGGTAACAGTTACAGAAGAATCTTATACAAGTAAGTGCAGCTTTTTGGATTTAGAGCCTGTCGGTAAGCAAGAGTCTTACCAGGGTAAGAGAGTTAAACGTGGGTTGTTTCGGTCGGGGAATGAAACGCTGATTAATGCTGATGTGAATGCAGCATTAAATATGATTAGAAAAGTAAACGGAAACTCACCCTTTGAGGAGTGCAGCAACCGTATAGAGGTGTTTGCAGTTTCACCTGTACGGGTTTCACCTGTACGAAAAGAGCCACAAAAAATCCGGTAATGTCAAGTATTGCCCGGTTTTTTGTGAACTGTTTCTGCCGTTCCCCAAGGCTTTGCCCGATCGTTAGCCGCCCTCTGACAACCTGCCATCCACTATGCCGTTCTACCACCCGCCCTTTTACTCCTCAGCCTTAGAACAAGCGATCGATCGCTACCCCCTCACTGCCGGGCCAGAAACTTCCTTAGCAGTGGCGATCGCGCTGATGAGTCAGTTGCAAAACAGTTGTCCCCTAGTCAAAACACCTGTACCCTCAGACCGGGGGGCGATGACCGAAACAGCCGCGCCGGAAAAGGTGCGGGCCCGCTGCGTGTTCGTCGTCCAGAACCAGCAGACTATTACCACAGGCAACTTATCCGACAACCCCAGCCGCGGACTGTTAATCGGCATATTAACTCCCGCCGACCTAGTGAGGCTGATAGCTTCTGGCACAATAGACAGCCAGCACAAAGTAGCCCTGCACAAAATACCAATTTCCGAAGTGATGTCTCCGGTGTCGGTCTCCCTCACAGAATCCGACGACCAAGACGTGTTTACCGCCTTATCCTTATTTCGCCAGCACAAGATTCGCTATTTGCCGATCGTCAATCAATTTCGCCACTTGGTAGGAGTGCTGACACGGGAAAGAATTCGCCAAGTATTGCAGCCTTCAAACATTCTTAAATTGCGGCGGGTAGCAGAATTAATGACTACGCCAATTACAGCGCCTCACACTGCCTCGCTGCTGAGCATAACCGAACTGATGTCAGAGCATCAAGTCAGTTGCGTAGTGATTACAAAAAACAAAGAATTAACAATGGAGAAACCCAAAGATGACTATACCTCCATTTTTCACTATTCCTTTCACCAACCCCTGGGAATTATTACCGAATATGACATTGTGCAGGCACAGTTTCTTGAACTAAATTTCAAGCAAACCCCAGGTCAAAAAATCATGAGAACTCCCCTGCAATTTCTTCAACCCTCCGATTCCCTATGGACGGCGCACAAAGAAATGCAGCAGCAACAAGTGCAGCGGTTAGTCGTGTGCGGGGGGCGCGGAGAACTGTTGGGCATTATTACTCAGACCAGCTTGCTCAGAGTCCTCGATCCCACCGAAATGTACCGAGTTGTCAAACAGTTGCAGCAGTCGGTTTATCAATTGCAAGCCGAAAAAGTGGAACTGTTGCAAAGCCGCAATGCCAAACTGGAACAGCAGGTGCGGGAACGGACGGCAAAACTCCACGAACAATTGCAGCGCGATCGGCTGTTAACTCACATTTCCTTGCGGATTCACCAATCCTTAAACCTCGAAGAAATTCTCAACGCCAGCGTCGATGAAGTCCGCCAAGTTTTGCAAGCTGACCGAGTAGCCATCCTGCATTTAGAGTCGAGCAATTACGGCATTGTAGTGGCAGAATCAGTTGCCGAAAATGGGCCTTCAATCTTAGGAGAAATCCTGCCCGATAATATTTGGCAAGAATCTGCTTCGGTGATAGAACAGGAAATTTATGCCGTCCCCGACATCGACCAAGCCCGTTTGAGTGCCGAAAAATATGCCTGGTTCCACCAAGCGCAAATCAAAGCTTATTTGATTGTACCAATTTTGCAAGACGGCAATTTGTGGGGGATGATGTGTGTTCATCAGTGTTCCCAATCCCGTCAGTGGCAGCCTTCGGAAGTGGATTTGCTGCTGCAACTGGCAACTCAAATCGCGATCGCCATTCAGCAAGCCCAACTCTATCAGCAAGTCCAAAATCTCAACACCGACCTCGAACGCCAAGTCCAAGAACGCACCGCAGAATTGCAGCAAAAAGTTCACGAACTCCAGCATTTAAATGTCCTTAAAGATGAATTTCTCAGCACAGTTTCTCACGAACTGCGGACGCCTTTAGCTAATATAAAAATGGCTATTCATATGTTGAGAATTTCTCCCACGCTAGATCGACGCCAGATTTATCTAGAAATTTTAGAAACAGAATGTACTAGAGAAACAGACTTGATTAATGCTTTGCTAGATTTGCAGCGGCTCGAAGCTGCAACTTGTCCGATCGACCTCGAACCAGTAAACTTAGAACTCTGGCTGCCTACTATTATCGACCCGTTTTACACCCGGGCCCACGACCGCCACCAGGATTTGCGAGTAGAGTGCGATCGTCACCTCCCCACGATCAGTTCCAACCGCGCTAGTTTGGGACGAATTTTAGCCGAACTCCTCAACAATGCCTGCAAATATACTGCCAATGGCGGCGAAATTTTTCTGAAAGTTGAGTGCAAAAACGGAGAGGGGGAACAAGGAGAACAAAGGACAAATTCGCGACAAGCAAGTGCTGTGGCTTCAGAAATCCAATTTACACTCAGCAATCAATCGTCCATCTCAATAGAGGAATTGCCTCGAATCTTTGAGAAATTTTATCGAGTTCCCAACGCAGATCCTTGGAAACAAGGAGGTACAGGTTTGGGTTTAGCTTTGGTTCAAAAACTTGTGGAACAGTTGCAGGGAAAAATTGAGGTTGAAAGCAGCAATGGCTGGACTAATTTTATCGTTACATTTCCTACCAACCCCGATGGAAATTAGTCCGCACTCAGTCAATTTGAGATTTGAGATTTGAGATTTGAGATTTGAGATTTGAGACTTGGGCCTAAGAGGTTGGGCGAGCGCGAGCTTCAAGTCGCGCTCAGTCCAAGGATTTTTGATTTTCGATTTACTCCACAGACGAATCTGGGAGATTGAACAAGAATCTAAAATTTTGGGAGTTCCATGACCACGAATTTCAAAGGTGGTATCCGCCACGTGATTTATCCGTGGAATCAATCCCAAATCGAAAATCAAAAATCCTCAAGAAAGAGCATTTATCTCGCGCAAGTCAATCTAAAATCTAAAATCTAAAATCTAAAATCGATTGACTCATGTCGAGGGCTGGTATCCTTTTTTTGGGGGTCTTCTTTGTTGGGTTTCACTCTTTTTTTGGAGCTAGTTTGCGGATACGAGACGGTGCTGGTGTCAAATTCAAATATTCACTTTTATCTTCAACAACTGATGCTCTCGATGCTGGATACTTCTTGCGTTTAGGGGCATGATTCGCAACTGTGCCCAAGCATGGTATGCCAAAATTTTCTAATTGACTGAAAACTTTTTTGACTACAGAAAAGGGAACCTGGCGAATTGCTACAACCATCAGTATGCCATCGGTGCGCGCTGCTAAAAAATTCGTATCTTTACTGTCAGCGAGCGGCGGCGTATCGTAGATAACTAAGTCAAATTTTGCCTGAAGTTCTTCCATTAAATACTGCATCTGAGATGATGCCAGCCGTCTGGCAGTACCAGGATTCGGGATACCAGCAGTTAATACAAAAAGATTATCTGCTAGATGCGATCGTTGGATAATTTCATTGGGTTCGTTTTTATGGTCTAGCAAGTTGCTCAATCCCTTGACATTAGGCACTTCCAACAGCAAGTGCAGGCTGGGGGAATGCAAATTCGCGTCTACTAACAGCACTCGCTGACCCGCCAGCGCTGCCACGTGAGCTAAGTTTAAAGCAACGGTAGATTTGCCTTCGCCAACTGTAGCCGAACCAATTGCCACAGAGCTAATCGTTCGATTTGAAGAAAGAAAGCGGATATTAGTATAAAGAGAGTCAAAAGCTTCTATAAATTCCGCAGCAATTTTCTTATTACCCTCTTTTCCTTCAATATAAGCATAGGCATTAGCAATAGAAGGCGGCAATTTTCTAGCATTTTTGTCCAGAGGAATTGCTCCCAATAAAGGCACATCAACCGCATCTTTCACGTCATCAGCACAGTAGAAAATATTGCGGATTTTTTCAATGAGGATAGCAGCTCCCAGACCCAAAACTAGCGCTCCAACAACTGCCATCACTAATTTGTTTTTAGCTTTCGATGGAACTGGCATCAGGTTGCCCTTCTCATCTAGCGGTATCCGTGGTTCAGAAATTATTTCCCAAGGTACTTGGCTTTGAGCTGCTTGGACGCGCAGAGTTTCCCGCTGGCTTAGAAGTTGATCGCGGGTGCGGGCGGCTACTTCTAATTGCTGTTGCAGTTCGTTGTAGCGGCGGGCTATGGTGGGAAATTCTGTTGCTTGCCTGTTTAAATTGTTTTTAGTTTGGCTGATTGCCTGACGGCGAGCTTCTAAGACCTCAACTTGGTTAGCAGTATCAACCAATTGTTTAATCAAGCCTATGCGAATAGAATTTTGAAAATTCTGAACTTTAGAATTGGCTTGGGTACCGACTAAATTTTGCCCCAAAATTCTATCAGTTTGCTGGTTGAGCAAAGCTACTAAATTTGCCCGCTTGCGCTCTAAAGCTTCCACTATAGGGTTAGCAGATTTAAAACGAGCTGTTTCTACAGCAATCTGACCTTCTACTTCCTTAACCTTGGTCAGCAACTCTTTATATTGAGGTTCTTCGCTTAAAGCTGAAGCAGCAATAGCTTCATTTGGTGTAAAATCTAATTGTTTTTGCAAGTTAGCGTACAGCGTTTTCTGTTCTTGCAGTAGCCTTTGAGTTTCTAACTCTAAAGTTTCTACGGCACGAACTTGCTGGATTAATTGCGCGCCTTGTTCTTGAGGATTGGTAATCTGTTGCTCCTGCTGTATCACCTGTAACTCCGATTTCAGGTCGTTTACGCGCTTATTGAGTCCCGGAAGCTGGTCTTCAATAAATTTAACACCTTCACCAATCCGAGTCTTGCGTTCATCAAGACTGTACTTTAAATATTTCTTTTTAGTTTCTTGTAAAACGAACTCAACAAATTCAGGCTCATTCCCCATGAAGCGAACTTCCAAAATTTTAGTCATCGTCATCTGATCTTCTCCGAGCCGCAAAACGACTAATTCTTTTTGAAGCATTTTCTCAGTGAATTTTGGATATCGTTTTTGGACTTGTTTAACAATAGCTGACAGCATCTGAGGACTCTGGAGAATTTGAAGTTGAGTTGCGTAGTCCAAACTAAAAAAATCTCTACTAGGTACTCCTCCCCCCTCGCTGCGATTGGCTAGGGCAGAGGGGTCAGCAATTCTTGCCTCCGTTGTCACGGGTTCCACTAGCATCCGAAAATCGCCTTGATATGTTTTCTTGGCTCCCTTGATCTGATAAACAACTCCGCCGACTACTAGACCTATAATCCCAATAATGATTAGGGCTTTTCGCTGAACAGTCCTCAACAACGGCTTTACATTCAATCCTTTCTGAGGCTGCGCGCTTAAATCTTCTCCCTCGTCAACGGAAAATTGCTGCACCTGTCGGCTCTGGTTGCTAATGGGTACGATATGAGCGTCCTGTTCTCTTTCCATGTTGACCTCTTTGATATTTTGTGGGTAAAATCAGCTTTCTTCTGCGAGCCTTCAGGTTGATACTTTGAGCATTGGCTTAAGGATATCACACGAAATTATTGGTTGGTCGAGCCCACTTCCTTCTAATAGTTCTCACTACTTTCACATAGTATACAAAAATCACTAAATCCTTATGCTATGCCGGCGGTAAAAGTTCTTTTACAACTGCTGGAGAGTTAGATCAGACTGCATTTGGCTCGGCTGCGTTGTGCTTGTATTTAGGGTTTCCGGGCGACGAAGCCAACTTTTTCAGGTGTTGCTCAGCTTCGCGACAGCGGGTTCCATAACTTTACCAAACTTTTACAATTGACCGTAACACCTCAGCCGCCGCTTGCGCTGGTATTGGTTTGTCCTCTATGCCATTTTTCGGTTCGGAGTCAACGACAAAAGCACTTGTTAACTTACGCGCTAACTGAGCGGCTAAAAAGTGTTGCATTTCCCCTGTAGATATAATTAGCCACATTCGGCAGATTTTTGGGAACGGCAACTAATCGAATCAATTTCCGAAAAAAATCTGTTTCTTCTTTTAATTATAAACTTTTTGAGGAGTTAGATGAATGATTAAGTGTATATACTTATTTTACCGTGGTAATTATATCGCAAACTCATTTCGATAGTGCGCGAGCGACATAAAATTTAATAATTTGTGTTCTCAAGCTCGATCGACATTTAGAACAACTCAAGCATTCGGGGTTTTTCTACTGGGGCGGATGGCGCGGCGCGATTTATGTATTTTCGTAAAAAAAACTAGGTTTCTGCGTTCCGGGGCTATTACTAAAACTATCGCTTTTATTCGCCCTCCGAGCAAGCTATAGCAATCCTTTCAGGAAACGCGCAACGTTTTTTTTAAATTAACCGATGCCATAAGAAGATGACACATTGTTCAAGAAAAAAATAGTTTGCATAGGATGGGAGGATTGCTATTAATATCGCCCGGATTAGCTATCGGTAGTTGTTATTTTTCGAGTTTACGAATTACCAACTATTGGTTATTAGCGCTTACTGATTTTCTGCTTTTCTTTCTCGCAGCTTCAACAATATTTCTGCATGAACTTCGCGGGTTATAGGATAAAAGTATGTGAGAATCATCCCAGCAATTAAAGCAATTGTGGGGAGGGGCCCGATCGCAACTCGAATCGCAAACAGTGCAGACTCTGGCTGTACGGGTGCAGGCTGTCCCGGAACTGTAGATAGAAATCCAGCTCCTTCTAATGCTTGACCTACCAACCACAAACCCCCTGCCAATCCGATTTTTTGCAGCAGTACCATAAACGAATAGAAAACCCCTTCGCGTCTTTCTCCTGTTTGCAGTTCGTCTAGTTCGATCACATCCGGTATCATCGACCAAGGTATTAGATAAGCCGTGGAAACTCCGACACCTGCCATGACTGCTAATAAGTACATCTGCAATACTTGTCCTGGTTGGAGAAAAAATAGTCCAGCTTGAGCAATAATCCACAGACTCATGCCCATAAAATATACGGCTTTTTTGCCGTATCTCTCGCTGACTTTACTCCAAACAAATAGCATGATTAATGCAGTGCCTTGAACTGCGATCGCCACCAAGCTAAAAACGTACTGTGGCTGTTGCATCCAGTTAACAACAAAGTAGGGAATAATAGTAGCCGTCAACTGCACTCCCAGCCAAGAAAAAAGATAAATTCCAATGACGTACAAAAAAGGGCGATTGCTAAATGCAATCTGCAACTGTTCTTTCAGTGGCAAGGATGTAGAATTATCGAGTTCGGCGTTTTCTAATAGTTGGGCTGCGACGTGCTTGCGAGTTCCCAAAACGCACCAGTACAAAGGCAAGACAGAGATAACTGCACAGATTGCACCTAATACTAAATATTGTTGATTCGGGTCTTTTTCAAATACACGAAAGATAATTAGAGCTAAGATTAATGAAAAGATGCTGCCGCCAATGGAGAAAGCAAACCGAAAACTATTAAGGCTAGTGCGTTCGTTGTAGTCTTGAGTAAGTTCTGGAGTCAGGGCAGTGTAGGGAAGATTGACAGCCGTGTAGGCGGTGTTGAACAAAATACTGATTGCAACATAGTACCAAAATAACACTGTGTGATCCGTGCTAGGTACAATCCACTGCAATAAGAAGAATATGCCGAAGGGAATGCCACCATATATTATCCAAGGATATCGGCGGCCCCAAGGATGAGAAGTGCGATCGCTCAAAACCCCCACAATCGGGTCATTTATAGCATCCCAAATCTTGCCAACTACCAAAATATTACTGGCTAAGCCGGCAGGTAAACCAGCAACATTGGTAAAGAAAACTAGGAGGTAAAATGCCAAAACATTAGCGGTAATTGCCGGGCCGAGGTCGCCGGCACCGTAAGCTAATTTTGTTGAGAGGCTGAGTTTTTGTGTTTTGGGGTTGTCGGCTGCAGGTCGAAGCCCGGAAGTGTTGCTCATAAACTTTGATGTCGAGATTTTTTGGCAGTCACAGTCTTTCCAGTAGGAGTATAACTCGCGCTACGCCCTAATACTAAGTTTTTTGTAGCGATCGGGATTATTCTGAATAATTGGTAATTCATAATTGGTAATTGATAGATTTGTTGGGGCGGGTTCACCAACAATAATCGCCCCAAAACAAACAATCTCAAAAACCAGCCCCAACCCAACTTTCCAAGCCAAATGTACGTTCAGATTTACGGTGGGGTGGGGGCGGGTTTATATGAATTGTCGGTCATTGTTATGTATGGTTTGTGAACCCGCCCCTACAACGTTGTGGTAATTCGAGCGATATCAATATACACAATACCCGTAGATACCGTAGCAGCTACGCACCATAGAAGGGGCGGATTTTACCCGAAATATCGATCCGTAGCTAAAGATATCGATAAACCCGCCGCCCACAGACTTAAGGAAATAGTTGCGAAATCTGAACTTCTATTTCTGGAAAGGCCAGCATTGACAAAACATCATCTTCATTAAATACTGTTTCTTGTCGGTAATTTGCCTCGCCCGGTTCGCGAAAAACATAAACTTGCCGCGTGTTAACATCAAGTATCCAATAATCAGTAATTCCCGCCTTAGCATAAGCCGGTGCTTTCCGCTTGCGGTCTGTTTCTAAAGTCGTGTCAGCTATTTCTACTAATAAGAAAATATGGTCGGGTGCGGGATGAAAATCTTGGTACAGCCGAGGGTCGATTTGCACGCTCAGCAATATCCGGTTCTGGTTCTGAATTTATACTTAGAGTAACCGGGTCTTGAATGCGAATTAAAGCAAGTCCTGCCAGCAGATTTCTCAGATAGTCGGCTGCACAGAGATTAGTTGCTGCGTGGGGAGGATTTTTTGCACTGCTTGAAATAATTTGCCCGTCAATTAATTCGACTCGTTCATCGGGATTGAGAATGCCAGTTTCGGTCATGCGGCGGTATTCGGCTACAGTCCACAAGCGTACATCTGTTACAGTCATGGCACAATTTCCTTTGGCGATATTATCTATTATCGATGCACATTCTAGTTTTGTATTAAATTGCTAGGTCAACAATCTCGATTTAGCTGTAATTGCTCCCACACACCACAAAATAGCATTGACAATTTCCGAGCGCTGAATATCTTCTGCGTCTAAAAAACTTGCAAACTCTTCTTCAATATTCAAATGATCGGCAAAATCATAAAGTATGCGCTTGTATTCAGTTGGCATCGGTATTAAAGTAGCTTTCACTAAATCGAAAAGCGCGTTCAAACAGTTGAGGATAGTAGCTGACTCGTCAAAATCTTCGGCATCGAGCAAGTATAGCGTTTCTGCAATGTCGCAAATAGCGTCTATTTGTGTGGGGGGCTTTCCCAGTTCGCTGACATCGATATTGCACAATTGGAGAGCGTTAATCGCTAGTTCTGGACGGGTAAAAAATACAAGTTGACCGCCGGCTACTAAGGGCGGCTCTTGTTCTCCATAGACAATTAGAGTATATAGATTTGGTATTTCGGTGCCGGGGTCGATCCGCAAACCGAACAGCCACAACAATTTTTCTGTATTTGGGTTTGCTGTTTGCAGTGTTGTTGGGAAAATATTTGGTTCTGACATGAATGTTTAATCCCTATAATACGCTCTTAAACTCGGTTTCTACGCAAATTTTTTGTCTTTTAGGACTTACGCAATCATTCCAGGTATGGGGGCAACCACGGGGGTTTGCCCCTACAAAACACTATATATTGAGGCGGTGCGTAAGTCCTGTCTTTGTGAGAAATCTAGAGATAAACCGGGTTTATAAGGCAAGAGTGCGTAATCTTTTTCCTATAAATTTTGCTGAATTATGTTGCAGCATTCGGCAACTGTTGCTCTTTTTTCCATTGCTGCTACTAGGGCTTCGTAAGCTGATTGGTGGCTTTCGATCAGGTTTTTTGCTCGCAGCAAACCCCAGTTTTGTTTGAGTTGAATTTCGGAAATTGGACGGCGCATTTGTGTTAAAATTGCACTAATTTTGGTGCGGTCTTCTGCTCCTCCTTGTGCGCTGCCGTAAACAAATTTTTCGGCGACTATTCCGGCCATCCACACGGTGCAGTATTGGTCTAAAAGTTGGGCGGAAAGTGTGCCACTTTGGAGTTGAGATGCTAATTGTTCGTCTTCAAATCGGACTCCACCTTGGGCTGTTTGACCTTGTTTAAATGCTTCCCAAGCGTTGAGGGCGTAGCTGGTTACGGGAATTCCCAATAGGTGGGCAACTAGGAAGTGTCCGGCTTCGTGGTGAAGGATACGATCGCGCTTTTGTTTGGAAGTTCCCCCCAGCCAATCTAATAAAATTGTACCGCCTTGACCTTGCCACTGGAAACTGTCGAGGGTGGCTAGCCCCAACAGGCAAAAAGTGGCGATCGCAGGTACGGCTTCTGGCAAGTTGAATAGGGGGCCCAACAATATTGAAACGGTGATGGCAAAGATAGAAATAGCGATAATATTCAAAGAAGTGTCTTTCATAATCGGGAATTGGTAACTGGGAATTGCTAATGGGGAATTTGTAATAGGGAATTGGTAATGGGAATTGGTTTTAGAGGTAAACTCAGGTACGATCGCGCGATCGGTTTGGCAGCGTCGGGTCGATCGCAGCAGCCGGGACTTCCGACAAAAACACCACCTTCCAGTTTGACTGAAAATTGTCCCTCCGAAGCCACCGATATTAAAAAGATATTAAAATAAATCAAAGTCCAGTAAAAGTGTTAGTGGAATCCTTCATGTCAGTTTTGGCAGCGATCGCAGTTTTAGGTATCTTGATTGTCGTTCACGAACTCGGCCACTTCTTGGCGGCGAGACTTCAACACATCCATGTCAACCGCTTCTCCATCGGTTTCGGGCCAATCCTCTGGAAGTACCAAGGCCCGGAAACTGAATACGCCCTCCGCGCCTTTCCCCTGGGAGGTTTCGTGGGTTTCCCGGACGACGATCCCGACAGTACAATTCCCCCAAATGACCCGAATTTGCTCAAAAATCGCCCCGTGCTCGATCGGGCGATCGTCATTAGTGCAGGGGTAATTGCCAACTTAATTTTTGCTTATTTCCTGCTGGTGGTGCAATTGAGCACTGTCGGCGCTGCACAAATGAACTACCTACCGGGAGTTAAAGTCCCGGAAGTCGCTGCGGAAGTCAGTTCGGCCGCGAAACAAGCGGGAATTCGATCGGGCGACGTTGTTCTGTCTGTTGACGGCAAGGAATTGGGCGCTTCCGGCGAAGCAGTCAAATTATTGGTCGCAGCAATCCAAGATCATCCCAACCAACCCCTAGCGTTGGAAATTCAGCGCCAAGAACAAAAATTTGTGGTGACAGTAACTCCTGAAGAGTCGCCCGACGGCAAAGGTCGCATTGGCGTGCAGCTAACTTCTAACGGCACTGTGGTGCGGCAGAGGGCCGGAATTGTAGAGGCGTTTAGCAAGGCCGCCAAAGAATTTGAGCGGATTGTGGTGCTGACGGTTCAAGGTTTTGGGCAGTTACTTAGCAATTTCAGCCAGACTGCCGACAAGTTGTCCGGGCCTGTGGCGATTGTGGCGATTGGTGCAGGGATTGCCAAATCGGATGCTGCGAGTTTGTTTCAGTATGCGGTGCTAATTAGCATCAATTTGGCTGTGATTAATATCTTGCCTTTACCTGCTTTGGACGGCGGTCAGCTAGCTTTTCTGTTAATAGAAGGACTGCGGGGCAAGCCTCTGCCGAACCGCATTCAGGAAAATGTCATGCAGACAGGTTTGGTGTTGTTGCTGGGTTTGGGAGTTTTCTTGATTATTCGCGATACTGCTAATTTGGCTGGGTTTGATTTGCGAAATTTCATGCAATAGTAAATGAAGGAAGAGGGAAGAAGGAAGTTCGGCAACGGATTCTGTAACGGATCTAACGGATCTAACGGATGTAACGGATTTCAGGAAGAAGGAAGAAGGAAGAATTATGTCTACTTTTCCGTTTTCCTATTTTCCTATTTTTCCCTCTCTTTTTTTCCTACGCAAGCGAGGTAGAGCCTTTCGTTATGGGTTCCCCGGTCGTGCCTGGAAGTTAAAAACAAATAACAAATGACTAATGACTAATGACTAATGACTAAAAAGTTAAGTTTAAAACAACGATCGCTCGAAATTCTGATTCGCCTCAAACGCCTCTATCCAGAAGCTCCTTGCACTCTCAACTACGAAACTCCCGTGCAGTTGCTGGTGGCGACGATTCTCTCGGCTCAGTGTACGGACGATCGCGTAAATTTGGTAACGCCGGCTTTGTTTGAGCGTTTCCCCGATGCGGTGGCTTTGGGAAATGCTGATTTAGAAGAATTGGAAAGTCTGGTGCGATCGACTGGTTTCTACCGGAATAAGTCTAAAAATATTAAAGGTGCTTGTCAGGCGATCGTCAATAAATTTAACAATCAAGTGCCGCAGCGGATGGAACTGCTGCTAGAATTGCCCGGAGTTGCCCGCAAAACGGCTAATGTCGTTCTCGCCCACGCTTTTGGTATTAATATGGGCGTGACGGTAGACACTCACGTCAAACGTTTGACTCAGCGGTTGGGATTGACCGAACATACCGATCCTATAAGGATCGAGCGGGATTTGATGATATTGTTGCCGCAGCCGGATTGGGAAAATTGGTCGATTCGGTTGGTTTATCACGGCAGGGCAGTTTGTAATGCGAGAAATCCGGCTTGCAATATTTGCGAACTGGCAGATTTGTGTCCTTCTGCTAATAGTTTGGTCTTGCACCAAGGTTAAGTACAGGCAAGATGCCTGTACCACAAAAAAAATGAGTTATTGCAGATTTTTACCCTTCTGCTAATAATTAGGTGTTGCACAAATGCTAAGTACAGGCAAGATGCCTGTACCACAAAAATGTAGAGTTATTGTGGAACAGGCATCTTGCCTGTTGCTAAAAGTGTAGAGTTATTGTGGAACAGGCATCTTGCCTGTTGCTAAAAATGTAGAGTTATTGTGGAACAGGCATCTTGCCTGT
>NZ_JAUBUB010000007.1:0-79956 GCF_036705265.1 Microcoleus sp. B4-C2 | reverse complement strand
TGTAGAGTTATTGTGGAACAGGCATCTTGCCTGTTGCTAAAAATGTAGAGTTATTGTGGAACAGGCATCTTGCCTGTTGCTAAAAATGTAGAGTTATTGTGGAACAGGCATCTTGCCTGTTGCTAAAAATCTTGTTGACAAAAGAAATAATTCAAATAAAAGCGATCCGAAATCACCAAAATATAGTAAAATAGTAGATTGTGATTAATCTAAGGATATCAACAGATTATGGCTAAGAAGAGCATGGTCGAGCGCGAGAAAAAGCGCCAGAGACTCGTAGACAAGTACGCCGACAAGCGGGAAGACCTGAAAGACCAGTTTGACCAAGCTAACAATCAGATGGACAAAATGGCGATTCACCGCCAACTACAACAGCTACCCCGCAGCAGTTCGCGGACTCGCTTGCGGAACCGCTGCTGGGCAACTGGACGGCCCAGAGGTTACTATCGTGACTTCGGACTGTCTCGCAACATGATGCGAGAAATGGCTCACGAAGGTCTTTTGCCCGGTGTTGTGAAGTCTAGCTGGTAGCACGAAGAAAGAAGGCACGACACGGATGATGACACGGATATACGGATGATGTTTTTCTGAAATTGTCGTGTTTCTGGAGATTTATTCTAAAGAAAAAGGAAGAAGGAAGAAGGAAAAAAACTTATAAATAATCGGCAAGATTATGTTTGGGGTTGATTCTTGTTTCAGACTTATGAGTTAAATTTTCCTCCTTCTTGCTTCACTGGCCACAGCATTTATCGATGCCGAGACTTTCGAGTAACAAGTCGCTGACGGCATTGGCGATCGCAAATTCGCCGTAGAAGCTTTTAGAAAAATCATAGGCCTGCATTTCGGTGACGATCGCAATTACGAGGCTGCCCACGTCATTTTCGCCTTCCATGCGCTGGCGGACATAGATTTGGGCAGCTCTTTTAGCTATTTGCTGGTTGGCTGCTTCTGGGATAAACTCGGAGTCTAGCCATGCCAGCAGCGTTTGTTGGAGCCATTGGCCTTCTTGTTCGGGGTTTTTGGCGGGCGGTAAGGTAATAGGTTCAATGGTTTCAGACATAATTATTCCTAATTGCTAATGTTGACTTTGAAAAGTTAACTGAGAAATGACAACTGATAAATATATGCAATATGATATACCGACAATTATACAAGGATACGCGCAAGGCTATTTCTTGATGGCAAATGACGGCGAGGAAAGTTTGGGGTGGTATTCCAGCCGACAGCGGGCGCTGATTCCCCTGGATGAAAGATTTACCTATCCGAAATCCCTGCGTCGCCAAATCAATCAAAATCGATTTTCGGTGGCTGTGAACCGCGATTTTGGGGCGGTGGTTGAGGGTTGTGCCGATCGCGAAACGACTTGGATTTCTAAGGAGCTCAAGAAGATTTACTGGGGTTTGTATGAGGCCGGTTGGGCTTACAGCTTCGAGACTTGGTGCGGGGACGAATTGGCGGGCGGTATTCTCGGATTGTCGATCGGCGGTGCGTTTATTGGGGAGTCGATGTTTTACCGAATTCCCGAGGGTTCTAAGGTGGCGATGGTGAAGTTGGTGGAGAGATTGCGCGATCGATCTTATCTACTTTTCGACGCTCAAATGAACAACCCGCACTTGGAAAGATTCGGAGCTTATACTGTTAAGGAAAAACTGTACAACACTCTTTTGCAAGCAGCTTTGAAGCGCCGCTGCACGCTATTTTGAATATGTCATGCGGGAAAATGCAGTGCCGTTTCCGACCCCAGTAGCTGCTTCAAACAATAGTATAATTCAGCTCAGATACTTCTCGGAGACAACCACAATGCAAGTCACAACCGAAGAAATTATTTATCCATCCAGCGACGGTCAACCGATGGCAGATAGCACAATTCAATACAAATTAATTGTCACAATCAAAGAAGGTTGCGAATCGCTGTTTGAAGATGACCCGAACGTGTTTGTAGCCGCCGATTTACTTTGGTATCCGGTTGAAGGTAGACCAGATATTTCTCAAGCGCCGGATACGATGGTGATATTTGGTAGACCAAAAGGTGAGCGACGTTCCTACATACAATCTCGCGAAGATAATATTGCTCCCCAAGTCGTCTTTGAAATTCGCTCCCACAACGATAGTAACACAAAAATGAACAAGAAACTTTCATTTTACTATCGTTATGGAGTCGAGGAGTATTACCTTTACGATCCAGAAAGAAATCAGTTAGAAGGTTGGCAAAGAATTGAAGGAATCTTAGAACCAATTGAACCGATGGAGGGATGGATAAGTCCCAGACTGGGAGTGCGGTTTGAGTTGCCAGAAGAAGGGTTAGAAATCTATCGCCCTGATGGAGAAAAGTTTCTTTCCTATTCCGAAATAAATGCAGAGCGGCTATTAGAGCGACGGCGCGCCGAAGAAGCCTCGCAGCGTGCAGAAGAAGCCTCGCAGCGTGCCGAACAAGAAGCTCAAAAAGCCGAACGTTTAGCCACCAAACTGCGCGAATTGAACATCGATCCTGATAGCATCTAAGCTCGAACTAGGAGAATAAACCCGGTTTGTCAAAGAAATCGGGTTTCTGGGGATAGCAGTTATTTACTTTTTTCAGGGCGAACGGGGATATTTGGTCGATCGCCCCCCAGCTCAAATTACCTATACTACAATATATAATACAGATATTCGAGCCAAAATCCTTGGCGCTCAGAAAAATCAGAATCGAAGCCCCTTGAATGTGTAAAAATACTGAAGCAAACATTACTAAACCCTGCACGGAGCAATTGTTGTGGATTCCAGATATAACCCCCAATCCATAGAAGAAAAATGGCAGCAGACATGGGCTGAGCAAAACTTAGACCAGATGCCAGAAGATACCCAAAAGCCTAAATTTTATGCCTTATCCATGTTCCCCTACCCGTCGGGAAACCTGCACATGGGCCACGTCCGCAATTACACAATCATCGATGTAATTGCCAGACTCAAGCGAATGCAAGGTTATCGGGTATTGAATCCGATGGGGTGGGACGCTTTTGGTTTGCCCGCAGAAAATGCCGCCATCGAGCGCGGAATTCCCCCGGCAAAATGGACGTATGAAAATATTGCCCAAATGAAAGGCTTATTTCGCCGTCTCGGCATCTCCTTTGATTGGACAAAAGAAGTTACAACTTGTTCTCCCGATTATTATCGGTGGACTCAATGGATTTTCTTACAATTTTTAGAAGCAGGATTAGCATATCAAAAAGAAGCGGCAGTTAATTGGGACCCCATAGATCAAACAGTCTTAGCAAACGAACAAGTAGATAACGAAGGTCGTTCCTGGCGTTCCGGTGCCAAAGTCGAGCGCAAATTATTGCGGCAGTGGTTCCTCAAAATTACCGATTACGCCGAACAGTTATTAAACGACTTAGACAAATTGCCAGATTGGCCAGAAAGAGTCAAATTAATGCAAGCCAACTGGATCGGCAAATCAGTCGGCGCTTACTTAGAATTTCCGATTGTCGGCATGGATGAAAAAATCGCCGTTTTCACCACACGTCCCGATACAGTTTACGGCGTCAGTTACGTTGTTTTAGCGCCGGAACATCCACTAACTCAGCGCGTGACAACCGCAGACAGAAAAGCGGCCGTAGAAACCTTCATCAAAGAAGTCGCCGCCCAAAGCGAGATCGATCGCACAGCCGAAGACAAACCAAAGCGCGGCATCCCCACAGGCGGCAAAGCAATCAATCCTTTCAACGGCGAAGAAATTCCCATTTGGATAGCCGATTATGTGCTGTACGAATACGGCACCGGCGCAGTCATGGGAGTACCAGCCCACGACACGCGAGATTTCAAATTTGCCAATCAATATCAACTGCCAATTAAAGTAGTAATTGTGGATGATGATGAGCTGCCCTTGACCGAAGCTTACACCGAACCAGGAATTATGATTAATTCCGAAAGCTTCAACGGCATGGATTCAATTAAAGGCAAAGCAGCGATTATTCACCATGCCGAAAATTCCGGTTATGGCAAAGCCCGCATCCAATACCGATTGAGAGATTGGTTAATTTCTAGACAGCGTTATTGGGGCGCTCCAATTCCCGTAATTCACTGTCCCACCTGCGGAACAGTCCCCGTACCCGCATCGGATTTGCCAGTATTGTTGCCGGAAAATGTACAATTTACTGGCAAAGGTTCGCCCTTGGCAAAGATGGAAGAATGGGTAAACGTTCCTTGTCCGAGTTGCGGCACTCCGGCGAAGCGAGAAACAGATACGATGGATACTTTTATCGATTCTTCGTGGTATTTCTTGCGCTATCCCGATGCTCAAAATCAAGAGCAAATCTTCGATACGGCGAAGACAAATGATTGGATGCCCGTAGACCAATATGTCGGCGGCATCGAACACGCAATCTTGCACTTGCTGTATTCGCGGTTCTTTACCAAGGTTTTGCGCGATCGGGGTTTGATCAATTGTGACGAACCATTTAAACGCCTGTTAACTCAGGGCATGGTGCAAGCAATGGCCTATAAAAATCCTGTTACTGGCAAATACGTTCCCCCAGCAGATATAGACCCCGCCAATCCCAAAGATCCTCAAACTGGCGAAGCTTTGGAAGTCTTCTACGAGAAGATGTCCAAATCAAAATACAATGGCGTTGACCCCTTGCAAGTTATGGGCAAATATGGGGTAGATACGGCGCGGATGTTTATTTTATTCAAAGCGCCGCCAGAGAAGGATTTGGAGTGGGACGACGCTGATGTGGAAGGGCAATTTCGCTTTTTAAATCGCGTTTGGCGCGTGGTTACAGAGTTTGGTTCACCCCCCCCAGCCCCCCCTTGCGAAGGGGGGGAGAAAGAGGTTTTAAGTAAACCTGAGAAGGATTTGCGGCGGGCGATTCACACTGCAATTAAGGAAGTGAGCGACGATTTGGAGGGCGATTATCAGTTCAATACTGCTGTTTCGGAAATGATGAAACTCAGCAATGCTTTGAATGATGCTAAATGTAAAGATTCGCCAATTTATGCAGAAGGAATTAACACTTTGATTCGCTTGTTAGCGCCTTTTGCGCCGCATATTGCTGATGAATTGTGGCACAATACTGGTAACAGTGAATCGGTGCATACGCAAACTTGGCCGACTGTCGATCCATCTGCATTAGTTACCGATGAAATTACGCTGGTAATTCAAGTTATGGGCAAGACTCGCGGCACAATTCAAGTGCCTTCTGGTGCGGATAAAGCTGCTTTGGAAAAGTTTGCTCGCGAGTCGGAATTGGCCAAGCGTCACCTGGAAGGTAAGGAGATTAAAAAGGTAATTGTGGTGCCTGGAAAGTTGGTTAATTTCGTGGTAGCTTGAGTGTAAAAGTCGCTACCTGTAGGCAACGTATCGTTTCTACACAAACACAACCTAAGCCCCTTTAAACACTATCGGGCAACTATTATTTACTGTAAGAGTAGACAAGTTGCCCTTTTTTTACTAACTTTAAGGGAATTTTAGGATTGTTTAGTGGCTCGTTTCTTAGCCTCACCTTTTCTTCCCATTCTTTAAATTTAGGTTCCAGCATTTCAGGTGTAAGTTTATAAATCTCTTTGAGAGTTATGCCTTCATACAGTCCAATATACCAAGCTTCTACTCTGCGATATTTGTCAAGTATAATTTCATTCAAATGATGGTGAGTAGTGACCCCACCGCTTCTATTGAGAGCAATATTTATTGTTTTAAGTTCGTATTCTTTTCCTTCAGCATCAATAGCATCGTTTCCTTCACGTCCAGGTGATATCCGCAGCCCTAAAAGGATTAATAACTGTAAAGTCTTTCCCCCGTTATCTTGAAAAATATCGGCAATACCATATTCACTAGCCAGATTTTGCAATTCTTGGATGCTTTTCATAGCATTTTCTAGCCGTTTAGCATCTGAAATGCGTTCTGCTTCCGTGGTAACAGCCTCTTCAACAGGCTCTACAACTGACGGAGAAACTGGTTCAGCTATTAGGGTGTTAATGAGAGCTGTACTCTCGCCGCTTTGGCTAAAACTGATTAAATAAGTAGCGGGTACATCGAGCGCTTCAGCTAGAGCGAAAATAACTTCAAAGGATGGCGATCTTTCACCGCGTTCCAATAAGCTGATATAGTCAGTAGTCTTGTCTATGAGTTCTGCTAACTCGTCCTGTGTCATCCTTTTTTCTCTGCGTAACTGACTTACCTTGGCCGCAAATTGTTGTCTGGCTTCTTTGTAATTCATACCCCTCACCATTGATAAAAACGAACTGAAAGTTCGCTTTTTGAATGGTACGAAGAATTTATACACAAAACAACGCACTGAAAGTACGGATTTGCTATAACTGAGAGTACGGATTTTGATAGAATGACAGTAGGCTGTGTCTCTTGTACCTTAAACTAATCTCAATTAAACATGAGTAACATTTTGCCCGCCCCAATTTACACCACCCAATACGGTCAATCTTATTTGGGAGATTCTCTTCATCTCCTGAATAGTCTTGCTAGCAATTCTGTAGATTTGGTGATTACATCCCCTCCTTTTGCATTGCAACGCCAAAAGAGTTATGGAAATCAAGATCAAGATTTATATGTTGATTGGCTGCTGGGTTTTGCTCCAGAAATTAAAAGAGTTCTTAAGGATACTGGAAGTTTTGTTATAGACCTTGGAGGTGCTTATCAGAAAGGAATACCTGTACGGTCGCTGTATAATTACCGCGTACTTATTAGATTATGTGACGAATATGAATTTAAACTTGCTCAAGAGTTTTTCTGGTTTAATCCTTCAAAACTTCCATCTCCTATAGAGTGGGTGAATAAAAAGAAAATCCGGGCAAAAGATTCTGTGAATACTGTTTGGTGGCTTTCCAAAACGAATCAACCTCAAGCGAATATTACTAAAGTCAAAGTAGAGTATTCTGAGAGAATGAAAAAACTTTTGAAAAATGCTGATGAATTTTACACGCCCAAAGAACGTCCTTCCGGTCACAATATTAGCGATCGATTTGCCAAAGATAATGGAGGTGCTATTCCATCTAATTTGCTAGAGATTTCTAATTCGGAAAGTAATTCTCAATACTTGCGTTGGTGCAAAGAGTTTAATGTTAAGGCGCATCCAGCACGTTTTCCCCAAAAATTACCGTCATTTTTTATAAATTTTCTTACTGAACCGGGAGACTTGGTAGTAGATATTTTTTCGGGTTCTAATACTACGGGTTATGCAGCAGAACAATTATCAAGAAACTGGATAAGCTTTGAAAAAGAAAAACAATATGTTGCTGCATCAATATTTAGATTTTTGCCTCAAGAATCTTTTTGGCAAGCGGATACAATATACAACCAATTGTTAACTGAGGAAGCATCAGGATTGATTTTACCTCAAAATAGGCTACTTTTTGAAGTTAATAATTATTGTTTTTAATTGCGCTAAACAGTCAAACTTTTATTTCAGATATGAAACAGTCTATTGAAATCGCTTCTACACGAACAATTCTCCAGCAGAGAGGGACTGAAAGAGATAATTTTAATTGTTAGTTTCAAAAAGCAATTGCACGATCGCTCCGCATTCCAATTTTAATACAGATTGAGCGCTGCCGCCATTAACGGCAATTTCTACCCAACCGTCAGAACCACTTATGGCAATTAAATCCCCAGGCTTGCTGTCGCTGTAGGTTTTACCGCTGGGGATGCGAATTGCATCAGAACTATTGCTAATTGTCAATGACCAATTGTTACCTATAATGCAATTATTGGGGATATTAGTAATTAGATTGCCGAAGCGATCGACATATTGGATGCTGCCTTCTAAACCTGTGGCTGTAACGGCACAATTTGGTATCTCTAACTGCACTAAACTTGCAGGGTCGAGATCCTCCCCCAACTCTTCCAAAGCCACCCCGTTCGCCAAGTGAGCGCCCGCTGCTGCGAAAATATCGCGACCGTGAAAAGTGCTGCTGGGTTGAGATGTGCGCCAGTATTTGGGGTTGGTGAGTTCGACACAGGCGATCGCACTTTCCCGACTCAACACCCCGCTAAACAACCCGTTATCCGGCCCGACAAGAAAGCAATTAGCACATTTAATCGCAACCCCGCGCCTCTTGCTTCCCACCCCCGGATCGACGACAGCAACGTGTACCGTTTCCGGCGGAAAATAAGCAAAAGCAGTCATCAAACAAAACCTCGCCGCCGCAATATTTTGAGAGGGTATTTGGTGCGTAATGTCAATGACTTTTAACTGCGGGTTAATTTGGGCGATCGCACCTTTCATCACTCCCACATAAACATCGCTTAATCCAAAATCCGTCAGCAGAGTTATAATTCTATTTTTAGACATATATCAAAAGGTAAAAATATGGTATCACAATGGGAAAACTTTCTGCAAAACTTGGGAGAATGGCACGGTTCCTTTACCCAGTTATCGCCGCGAGGAGAGGTACTTCAAGATACTCCTAGCATTATTTCTCTCGAAGGTTTCAATGACAACAAAAATGTGCGATTGAAACTCCGTCGGTTTTCCCCAAATCCTAGCGGTGTCGGCGAACCGGAAGTGAGCGAACTTGTTCGAGAATATCAAGTTTTGGGACGAGATATCCTATTTTTTGAGAATGGAGCTTTTTCTCAGGGTACTATTCAACTAGCGCCTTATTCTGAGTGCGGTGCCGAGTTTGGTTTTATCTACAATTATCGCCGATTGCGCTTCGTTCAGCTCTACAATACCGACGGCAATTTATCCAAACTTACCTTAATTAGGGAAAAGCAGCTTGATAAAAATGTCCCCGAACGTCCGCCTTTAACTGTTGAGGATTTGCTGGGAGAGTGGCAGGGCGAGGCTGTGACAATGTATCTCGATTCGCGTTCTCCTGACTTTTATTCTACCAAACTGCAATTGCATTTGGAAAGTAGCGATCGCCTAATTCAAAAAATTACTTTTGGCAGTAATGGTACTGTTATCACTTCTAGCGCCACCATTGACGGTTCAGTTCTGCACTTTAACGAAGGTGCTTCGCCGGTGCAAGTTGTGCTGCTTCCTGACGGCGGTTCTTGCACTCTCCCTGTCAAGATTGGATCCAGAAAACCTATATTTTTCGAGGCTGGTTGGTTGGTAGAAACTGACTTGCGGTTTCGGATGATTCGCAGTTACAACGATCGGGGTGAATGGGTAAGTTTGACTTTAGTTAAAGAACGAAAAATTAGTCATTAATCCCCATCAGTTTTTGATGATTAAGCTTGAGTCTTTGGCGCGGGCAAGATGCCCGCCCCACAATAAACTTGATGTATTGTGGAACGGGCATCTTGCCCGTTCTAAAAATATTACAAGATATCAGCACTACAAACATTTTTCCAATTTAGGAACCGGATTTTGTTTCCTGTGTTTGCGATTGAATCACCGCACTCCAATCATCATTGTTAACAGCCGCTTCCAAATCCTTAGCCTGTTCGCCATCACTTTTGGCGGCTGTTTCTAACTCTTTGGTAAGAGTGGAATCTGCCATTGCTTTCCGCAATTTCAGCTTCTTTTCCTCATAAGCTTTTTGTTCCTCAGCAGACATAGCAGCGCGCGCTGCTTGGCCTACCGTAGCCGCCCACATTTCGCTTTCAGCACCGTTTCCAGGCGGAATGCTGCCGAGTTCGGCTATCCAAGCATCCCGCAAACTTTCCATTTCTTCCCGCTTCGGGAATTTGAAAGTTTGCACACGCAGGAAAGCACAATTTTCTGCGCCATTTTGGGCAATGTGACCGTTGATTGAAAGCAGAATATTTCGCGAATAACCAATAAACTGAGTGTTGCGGGAAATATCCATTACAGCGTAAACGCCGGCGACTTTCGCGTTAGTTGCCAAATCGCGCCATGTATCGATCGACATTACTTGCGTGCCGTCATTTTCTAATTCAGAAATAGCGGCCGCTGCGCTGTGTTCTGAGTCGGAACTGTATAAAAAGTTGTGCAGTCCTTCATGGGCGACAGGTACGTTTTGATGTTCAATTGCTACATCTCGATCGGCATTCACTTGATTAGCTTTCATTAAATTCAATTCCTCAAAAAATGTCAACTTTACTCATTAAATCCCACTTTCAATGGCGGGCAAGATGCCTGTTCCACAAGAACTTTATTGTGGAACAGGCATCTTGCCTGTTCTATTGTTTTTTTGCCCTTACCTACTTAACTTACGGCAATTTGTTGCAATTCCTCGTCAGTCAATTTAACTTCGAGCGCCTGCACAGAGTCCTCAATACTCGATACTTTGGTCGCACCGGGAATCGGAACTATGCAGGGCGATTTTGCCATCAACCAAGCTAATACTATACAGTAAACAGAAACGTTTTTTTCTGTGGCTAATTTGGCGATCGCGGGCATATCTTGCAAGCTTGTGGCGCGGCGGCTTCCTCCTAAAGGACTCCAGGGAAAAAATGTCAGTTTTTCTGTTTCGCAATATTCCAGAACGCCGTCTGATTCGGGCTGTCTGTGCCAAGGATTATATTGATTCTGAACAGAGACAATTTCTACTGTATCGCGGGCACGTTTGATCTGCTCTACAGAAAAGTTTGACACTCCAATAAATCGAATCATTCCTGCTTCTACAGCTTCTTTTGCGGGTGCTAGGGCTGCTTCGATGGTATAAGCGGGATCGGGTGAGTGATATTGCCAAAGGTCGATCGGTTCCTTGCCGCCCAATGCTTCAAAACTTTCGCGAATTGTCTTGCGTAAATGGTGGGGGTTGCCGTTCCGCGTCCAAGCACCTTGAGGCCGCATTAAGCCGCCTTTAGTGGCAACAGTAACGGCCCTAACATCTCCGCTATACTGTTCCAAAGCTTTGGCAATCAGGTGCTCGTTGTGGTGTTTGTCGGATTGATCTTGGCAGTAGGAATCTGCGGTGTCAATAAGGGTGACACCCAAATCGAGGGCGCGGTGGATTACCGCAATTGATTGATCTTCGGGCGGCCTGCCGCTTAAGGACATTGGCATACCTCCAAGACCGATCGCGCTGATAGTAAAATTACTGTTACCCAGTTTTTTTCTTTTCATTGGTTTCCCTTCGTTTGCGTGGTTTAGTTCCAGTTTACATTTCCAGGATAAGTTGAAATCTTACATTTATTTAACTATCTAAGTAAATAGAAACAAATATTTTTTAGATAAGCTGTTTTGCCTGGAAAATTTATATTTCAATTCCCTATTCCCCCGTGTCAAATCCTCTCCCTCTCAAACCTAATAGACACTCTAGATGTGCTGCTGCTTACCTACCGACTTAACTAGCTGGAAGCGCTGGTGTAAAAGCGGAGTGCAAATTGCCAGAAGTAGCGGGAGAACAATAACAGCCCGATCGCCAATATTCCCGCCCCTGCGATCCAAACGATTTCACCTCTCCCCAGCATGGCTTCTGCTGGCACAGTCGTCAAGAAGGCAACGGGAACTACGAAAGTGAAGAAAAATCGATAAGCAGCAGGATAAGCTGCCATGGGAAATCTACCCGCTTCTAACAATCCTTCGAGAACTTCGGTAACATTGTAAATTTTCACAAACCAAATGCTGGTTGCCCCTAACATAAACCATATACTGTAAAGAGTAATAGTTCCGAAGAACAGCGGTATTGCTGTTAAAAAATAGTTGCCGATTGCTACTCCCAATTTGTTTGCAGCATACAGCAGCAATACGGTGCCCAAGATTAAATCTGGGATTCCCCAAGGCGAAACTGTGTTTGCAGATAGCCAGAATTGGGAACTGATGGGTTTGAGGAGTACGAAATCGAGAGTACCTTGCTGGACTCGATCGACAATACGGCTGAGATTAGGTGCTAGAAACGTTGACGAAAACCCCTGCAAAATCGTGAAAATGCCGAGTACAACTAAGGCCTCTTCCCATTTCCAACCCGAAAACGTGTAGCCAGTACGATAGAACAAAAATAGCCCAAACAAGCTGCCCGCAAGATTTCCGAGGCTGCTGATGGCCGCGAGGACAAAGTTGATTCGGTATTCTAGTTCCGCTGCGATCGCCGCACTCCAGAACAATTTCAGTACGTGCAAATATCGTCCCATGTTTGTCGCCATTTTTTGCCGTGTAAATACTTAAATTCCCATATTGTAAAGCTTGTGTGAAGTTAGCTGCTGTACAGGCTGCTCATTTGACTATAACAATAAATTATTGATACTGCTTACGTAAGTAGTTCTACTGAGGCAAAATATTAAGTTATTTAACCAATTTTAAACACAAATTACAATTATTAATCAAAGTCAATCTTAAGCTCATATACTTTGGCAATTTTTAAGCCAACTTCATTTTTTCACAGAAAATATCGCCCGATTGATTAGAAATACTAATATGTTACAAGTCTTAATATTATAAATATTTGACAAACATCTAGCCATACCCAAACGGAACACTTAGGATGGGGCATACCTACTCAAAAGGAATACGTAATCAGTAATGCGTAATTATACGCACAAAAAAGGGATCGAGGAATTGACCTAGCTAACAACACGTAAGGAAAAAAAGACATGGATGCTTTAACATTATCGAGACTGGGCGTCAAGCACACCAAGAGTGCAGTAGCCGAATCGCTGCGGATCAATACAGGATACGACGTGACAAGCCCAGTCACTTTTTACGGGATTGTCAACGAGCGCTGCAATGTTAAATGCCGCCAGTGCGAGTATTGGCGACTCAAAGAATATAAAGACGAAATGACGATCGAAGAATGGCAAAATGCCCTCTTGAGCGTCAAAGAATTTGTGGGCGAATTTTCCATCAACTTTAGCGGCGGCGAACCTTATATTAAAAAAGGTTTTCTAGACTTGCTGGCCTTTGCGAATAAAAATGGCATTCACGCCGGCGTCACCACCAACGGCTATTGCATGACCAGGGAAAACGCAGCCAAAACTGTCGCTGCTCGTCCTTTTAATGTGAATATGTCAGTTGACGGGCCGAATGCAGAACTGCACGATTATTTGCGGGGTCAACCGGGATTGTTCGACAGACTTTCTAAAGGAATCGGTTATCTGCGCGAAGAACAAGAAAAACAGAACGTCCTGTTTCCGATCAACGTCAAACCGACAATGAACCGACTGAATTTCCGCCACCTCCCGGAAATAGTCACCTGGGCTCAGGGAATTGGGGCGACGACGGTGAACTTCCAACCGGTCAACCGCTGGACGCCAGAAACATACGAGGAATTGTGGATTGAAAAAGAAGACATGGAGGAATTTGCACAAGTAATCGAGCGGCTAATTGAAATGAAGAAGAACGGCGCTCCAATTATGAACAGCGATGAAGTGTTGCGATTGATGATTCCTCACTTTGCCGAAGAAAAAGCTCCTGATTCAACTCGTCCTTGTCGCGTTGGACTGCGAAATTACTGGATTGATACGCGCGGCGATGTGAAATTGTGCGATGAGTATCCGGTGATTGGTAATGTGAAAAACGCCAGCGCCCGCGAGATTTGGTACGGCGAAAAAGCTCAAGAAGTCCGCCGCGATACTTTGAATTGCGGCAAGCTTTGTCTGATTACTTGTGTCTCACAAAAGACGATTTTGGACAAAGTGAAAATGGGGATGAAGTTATTAAAGAATTGAGGTTTGAGCAGTGTTAATATCGCTTGTACTCCTAGTAGCCGGGTTTGATCAGAAACCCGGTTTTTTGTTTATTTGTCTTCGTTATTGCTGTCGATTTCCATTTGTTCTCGATCGCGCTCTTCCTGCTCTTGTTCCTTTTGCTTGTATAATTCATTTGTTCGCGATCGCGCTGACGTTCCCTCTCTTGCTGCTCCCGGTTCAATTCCACCTGTTCGATTTCCACCATCCCGCAAATTGTGGATGTTGTCTGCTGGAAAAAATCTTGATTGGCAATCAGGTAGTTTAAGTATTTTTCAATATCCCTTTCCATTCCCAAAAGAGCGATCGACCTTTCTATGCCAAAAAGAGCGATCGACCTTCCCAGACACAAGAGCGATCGTATTGCTTTTACTCAATCAGTATTGAAAACATCCTGCAAGTTACGATAACCACTAATAACGCGCCAAATCTCAATACCATCACCAACTATTTGATAAAAAATGATGTATCCCATCAATGGCACACCACGTAAACTGGGAGAAAATTGTGAATACGATCGCCCCAAATATGGAAACTGTGCAATCTGCTGACATTTTTTACCAAATCCTTCCACAAAGCGCTCTCCCGCATCCACACTTTGCGCCAAAAAGTAATCGGAAATTTCGGATAAATCTCGACTCGCTTCGATCGTAATAAGCAAGCGATTCATGCTCTTAATTCTCTGGCTTTTTTGACTTTATCTCTAAGTTGAGCTAATACATCGTCTGCATTGAGCAACTCACCCCGTTGTGCTTGTTCTCGTGCTATATCGATTTTCTTCCCTGTTTCTTGTACCCACGCTAAATAGTTTGGGCTGTTGCCGTCATCGGATAAAGTAACATCATCGATTAATAACAGCAAGGCTGTGTTAATTGCTTCTTCAAGGGAGGGATATTGACCGTGCTTTACTAAAGCTTCAAGGACTTGGGTTTGCTCTTGGCTCAAGGTGATTTGCATTGTTACCTCGGATGGGGGCAAGGGTTGGACAATACTTCTACTGTATCGTATTTTATTACAAAAATGTGTGAAGCGAAGCTATCCCGTAGGGAATCGCTCTTGACTGTGGTCGATAGAAAAAGGCGATCGCCCGCGCATTGAGAAATAGAAATAAAGGGATCTCGACCTTTCCATACTAAAAGAGCGATCGACCTTTCCCAGCCAAAAAGGGATCTCGCTCTAGTTGTCGAGTAGACATGGTTTGGGATAAACTAATATTGTCTCCTTGGCTCGGCTATAATAGTCCTCGTATCATTCTTTAAAGAACCTTTATGCCAGAAGTTGCACGATTTTACGGAATAATCATCAAAATTTTCTTTGGGGATCACCCACCTCCTCATTTTCACGCAGTTTACGGTGAGTACAACGCTTTGATCGGTATTGAGTATGCGAGAAATTATAGAAGGAGATTTACCGAATCGGGCCCAAAAGCTGGTAATAGAATGGGCTACGTTGTACCAGAAAGAACTGCTGGATATGTGGAATAGCCAAGAATTTAGTAAACTTCCACCATTAAAATAACTCCGATCTGTTTATGAAACCTGAACGCATTGTTTCTGCTAAAGCTATTGACGATCGCACATTGATGGTTAAGTTTACCAATCTAGAATTTAAAAAATACGACATCTCTAAATTATTAGAGAATCCGATGTTTATGACCTTAAGTAATCCTGTGTTTTTCAGAAATTTTACAGTTGAACCTGGTGGTTATGCACTGGTTTGGAATGATGAGATAGATATCAGTGAATATGAACTTTTGCAGAATGGAATTAGTTGCACAGAGGAGGAAATTGAGCGATATATTGAATCTATTCATCATGTTGCTCGCTGAGAAATAATGCCCGATTCTTCTGAGCGATCGCCCTTTCGATGCCAAAAGGGCGATCGACAATTTTATTGTAGACTTTTATTGTGCGGCTTTACTGTTAGTAATTGAGATTGATGGGGAGAGTCATTTTACGGAACAAGGGAAACTATATGATGCAGAAAGAACCGGGATTTTACAGGGGTATGGATTGAAGGTTGTCAGGTTTACGAATGTTGAGGTGTTGCAGAGTTTTGAGGGGGTTTGTGGGGAGTTGTTGGGTTTGATTGAGGGTGATTTTTGAGGCTTCTTCACCCTGGCGCCCCCTTCTTAAGGGGGGGACATGAAGGGAGGAGAGTTGAATGGGTGGCCCGATGCGATCGAGGCGATCGCACTGTACGATCGCTAGTCGATTTTGGGCTTGCAATCGACAAAGGATAAAGCTTCTTCATCGAGATAACCTGCGATCGCCATTTCAATTACTGCCCAAACTGGATAATTCATTGTTTTAGCGCGCAGGGATAGTGCTTCACGAATGGTTTTGGGTAATCCTTCTAGAAAGATTTGTGCTAATTCCGGTGACAGATGTTCGGTGATAATAGGCTGAGTTTGCATAGAATTAGTCCCTCGCTGGAATTTTCACGTTATAGGGTGGGTTAACGGCTTGAATGATGAGGCTTTCTAATTCTGATGATAGCTGAATCCACGCTCGTAAAATCTAGCTGGTAAAGGGCGATGGCGAGATATTCAGTTTGTATTGCACTATTGCACCAGTGTATACTAGATTATAGGGGTGTTTTGAGCTAGTTTATGCCACGCCTAGATATCTACCATAATGTCGTTAAAGCTGCTCTCATTAAAGACGGCTGGACAATTACTCACGATCCTTTCACTATTAGATTTGAAGACTTGACTGTTTACGCGGATCTAGGAGCCGAAAAATTAATTGCCGCCGAGAGGAGTGAGCGAAAAATTGCTGTTGAGGTGAAGGTATTTATCAGTCCTTCCCCAGTGACCGATCTCGAACGAGCCGTTGGACAATACTATCTGTATTCGAGTTTTATGGCGCGGCTGGAGCCCGATCGTACTCTATACCTTGCCATTCCGAAACGCACTTATGAAAACTTTTTTCAGCGTCCGTCGATTCAGGAATTTGTTAAAGAACGACAATTCCCTTTGATTGTTTTCAATCCTGACTTAGAGGAGATTGTACTATGGAAAAGTTGACTCAGTATCGATCGATCGTGCGAGAAGTAATCGACGAATATGCCCGATACAAACCTAGTTTAGGGCAGAGCGATATGTCGGCAGTTTACGATATCGATCGCGACCATTATTTGCTGGTTAGTTTTGGATGGAATGGCGATCGGCGAGTTTACAGCACTATCCTGCATCTGCGAGTTTTCGAGGGCAAACTCTGGATAGAACGAGATGAAACTGAGGAGGGGGTGACTCAGGATTTGCTGGATAGAGGGGTTTTTCAAAAAGATATTGTGCTGGCTTTTTACCATTATGAAGACCGGAAGTTGACTGATTTTGCAATTGCTTGAGGTAAAGGACGATCGCCCTTAGTTGAGAAACAGGAATTAAGGGCGATCGCCCTTTTTGACTTATTCCAAAAGGGCGATCGCAGGTTTGGCATCTGGTATAGATGAAGGGCGATCGCGCTTTCCTGCAAAAACATTCGTAACCAAAAGGGCGATCGACCTCGATCGAGAAAAAGCATTAAAGAGCGAGATCCCTCCCCATCCCAAACAAGCGATCGCTCCTTCTACTATAATTTCCCTTAACATCTTGTCCCCCCCCTTCTTAAGGGGGGTTAGGGGGGATCGTACCAGAATCATGCCAAAACTAAACGACTCCAACTTCCACCTACCATACAACCCAAAACTCATCCCCATCGCCAAACAACTGCGGAAAAATCCAACTCCATCCGAAAAAAAACTGTGGCAGGATTTTCTGAGAAATTTCCATTTTCGAGTTTTGAGACAGCGACAGATCGACAATTTTATTGTAGATTTTTATTGTGCGGCTTTACTGTTAGTAATTGAGATTGATGGGGAGAGTCATTTTACGGAACAAGGGAAACTATATGATGCAGAAAGAACCGGGATTTTACAGGGGTATGGATTGAAGGTTGTCAGGTTTACGAATGTTGAGGTGTTGCAGAGTTTTGAGGGGGTTTGTGGGGAGTTGTTGGGTTTGATTGAGAGTGATTTTTGAGGCCAGATCCCCCCTAGCCCCCCTTAAGAAGGGGGGGACATGAGGGGAGGAGAGTTGAATGGGTGGGTGGATGCGATCGAGGCGATCGGATAAAATATTAGGCGGCATAATTCAGTCGTTGTGCTAGTTGCTGATGCAAAGCCAGGTAATGGGATTGTATTATTGACGAAAACAGAAAGAGTGATCGTCCTTTGTTGAGAAAAAACAATAAAAGGCGATCGATCTTGCCAAAAAACTCTCAACAAAGTGAGAACCCTTTCCCAACCTTTATTAAAGTGTTTCTTTGAGCCTCATGCTGTAAGGTTTGCTCCCTTTCTGAAAGCATCTGTGAATTGAGCTAACCCATGTGAGCCACCGTTTACTAAACGTCTTGCTGTGGCATAGTCAGGAGGTGGAACTAGAGCCTGTCTGATAGCATTTTCTTTATTCTTAATAAAGCGGGCTAAAAGTTGTGCTGCAATCCTTGGATCATTGCCTAATTCTGGATTATTAACTAGCTGATTGCCAAGTCCAAGTTGTGGACCTAGTTGTTGATAATTATATTTACCAGTCAACTGAATAAAACCACGTCCTTTATACTTCTCTCCATCTCCAACACCATTATTACCTAAATCCTTACGAAAGTCGTATTGGTGGAAGGGACGACCACCCTTCGAGGTGTTATATTGAGATATACCCTCGTCAATTGGCTGAAAACCTTCAGTTTCAGCGCGGATAGTTGCCAGTGCCATCAGAACCATATCTCGGTCTCCTAACCCCACTTTTTCTAGCTCACTGAGAATTAAAGGAAGATACTTTTCTATATTGGTCTTGACGTAGCCTAAATTAGGAAACATTTGGAAAACAATGTCAGTGGTAAATAAAGCAGTTTGTGAAGACTTACTTGAACCTGAAGTAGACTGAGGAATAGGAGACGAAGAAGTTTGCGAAGAATTGGTAGGTACTTGGTTATTACCAGAATTGGTTTGAGATAAGGAGCTATCTACAAATTTTGGATTTGTCCAACCATTAATCCTATCATCTGTAGCCTTGATGGTTTTTTCGCCTGTAACAATACCACCTTGACTCTTGCCAATATCTATATATTTGATTTCTTTAGTGACGGGGTTGTAATCCATAACTATCCCAACGTGACCTGCTGTTGGGTGAAAACCGTTCCCTGGTTTGAACGAAATAACAGTACCGCGTTGGGGAGGATTATTAGCCAAGTATTTTGGCTCAACAAACCCTTCAAAATACTGATTGTAAGGCTTAACGTTTGCTACTGTCTGGGCAGTTTGATGACCATTCCCATAACCTGCCAGAAGGCTGGAGCGTTGTTTTTCTGGTAAGAATACTTCTTGAATATACCGGGCAATTAAAGTCACGCACTCACCAGAAAAGTTGTAGTCCTCCCCAGTCTGACGGATTGCTTCTGCATCTAGTCGGGATATTGGTGTTTTTTGATCTTTAGCCCAAGTGAAAAATTCTTCTGCTTTTTTAGATGTTAAAGCAGAAACTATAGGCTGAACTTTCTCTGCATTAACACCTAAACTATAATTTGTTCCCTGTTCCCCAAGCCTCTCATCTGGAAAGAGTTTTAAATAATATGTCCCTTTCTCCAATTCAACACTAACGCGCTTGTCAAGATTCGGTGTTTCATACACAAGTTCACTAAAGTCTATCGACTTACTAGGATTCGCAGCATTAAATAACTGAATATGGGTAGGCGCACTTAATCCCCGCAGCCCAAACATCATCACATTGCGCTCATCAAGTGTAAACTTATAAAAATCAGCGCCATCCACATTGCCATTTAGATACCCTACAAATTCCTGCAACTTGTAGTCTTCATCATTATCTGCTTTGTTAGGCTGTCCATCCTTAATAATCCCCAAATCCCGCGCACTTGCCCAATCATTCCCACCTTGAGCTGGGTTAATCACCAAATTGTAATTAGTCATCATCCCCGCCGTAGGAATGACACTCAGATAATAAGACTTACCCGATTGCAAATAAGCAGCCGCGTAATTTTCGCCACTATTTTTATTAGCATTCAAGAAAGTCACATCTTTCCCAGACTCATCCTGAAGCCTCATGTTAGCCGCTAACATATTCGCTTCCCCATCACCCGCAGGCGGTTTCAGCGCCAGATGAACTAGCCCATAATCGCCCACTTGGAACTTATAAACATCACTACTATCCCCCTTATCAGCCCCCACAAAATCCGACAACTGATAATCACTTAATTGAGCAATATCCGTCAGCATACCAAGGTCGCGAACCCTGCTCCAATCTTCACCCGCTTGGTCAAGCTGTACCGCAAGATTGTAAGGAGTATCGCCTTGAACCTGTTCCACTCCGACAAAATAAAGCCCTTCTGCTAATCCATTAATTTCAAGGGGACTATTTTGAGCAGAATTAAATAGCTGCTCTTTCACTGGTTGATTGTTTCGATCATACACAACTACTTTAGCTGTGGCGTTAGGAGCTAAATCATTCAAACCGAGCCGTAAAATGTTAGGAGACTGACTGCCCAGATTATTAATATTCAAGCGATAGCGGTCATTGTCATACGCATTGGTACTTGATTTTTTAGCTGGATTGCTACTGCTTAAATTTCCACTAATCACAGTCCGACCCGTGAAAGTTCCCAAAAACGGATTAGACTCACCTTGCAAATTATTCGGATTGGCATCATTCAAAGTCTTCGCCAGATTTAGTACCATTGTGTAATCAGTATCCGCAGTGGCACTTCCCTTGTTGACTTCCACATAATAGTTGCCAGTGTCGAGAGTTTCTGACCATAATTTGTCAAATCCTTGACCCGCTGCTGGGGCTTCTCTTATCAAGGACTTGCTTGCATTTGGGTTTACTTTATAAAGTTTTAAACTAGCATCGGCACCCAAATTTCTAAGAGCCAAATTTAGCAAACTGCGGTCTTTGACTGCGAAATAGTAGCCGTCAGTATTATCTCCTGTACGCAGGCGACCTTTGTATTCATATCGGCCAATAAATTCACCCAACTGCCGATTTGCATCAGGTATAATTTGAGTCGGCTTTCCAAGTGTTTCAACTGTAGCAACTGAAGAGCTAGAACCCTTACCATACCAAGTCTTATACCCAGTCGGTTGAATAGTCAGATAGCCATTGGTGTAGTAGTGGGTTGTGACACCATTACTTATGGCTGTGTATTGGAAATTTCCCGCATTCAGAGGTACTCCCCCTTGACCCGGCTGAGGTGCTACTGGCGGCTCAACAGGAGACGCACCAATATTGACAGATCCGCCACCTGTATTGGGTACAGGAGACGCGCCAATACTCACCGATCCGCCACCTGTATTAGTTACAGGAGATGAGCCAATACTCACAGATGAACCCCCAGACTGAGGCGTTCCAGAACTAGCAACTGGAGTCGCGTCTAGTTTAAGTTCGTAGTTAGCATTCGCATTGTTGCTGGAAAAAACCTGTACATAGTATGTGCCAGGATTGACCGTATTAAATATAACGTCAGACAGATTTGTACCACTGGGATTGTATGTTTTATCAATTTCCTTGCCTTGAGCATCCAGTAGTTTAATATCCGAATTGCCTTGTAACCTCTTAAGGTAAAGAGCTACTTCGCTCGGTTGACTAACATCAAATCGGTAGAAATCACTTTTATCAATCCCGCCAATTGAATCAGCAAACTTTATCTGATTACTGCTTAATGTGCCAATATTGCGAGCTGTAGCTAGACTTCCATCGGGGTCAGTGACAAGTGGAGTAACGGAACCCTTTAATGGTACTGTTGTCTTGACATAAATCTTATATCGTCCTTTGTTCAAATTGAGATTTATGTCGATCGGCTGACTTTCATCTGTTGAGTATCTGGTAATTGACTCCCACTGTTCTCCTGAACCCAAAAGTTTCCTAATTTCTATATCGGCATAACCGATATTTGATTGCGAGTTTAAGGTGAACTTAACAGGATCGTTTACCTCGATTCCATATTGATAAGACTGATTACTGACTGCTGGTACATTCAATTCTGGAGAAGTGGGCGCAGACGTAAACATCCCACTGATATTATTTTGGAGTGGGATTCTAAACTGAGCCGAACCCGAAAACGCAGAAGGTCGATCTGGAATCAATTCAGTAGTTAAGCCATAATTCTTAATGCTAGTATCCTGTCCAGAAGCCACCTTAACTGCATAAGTTCCTGCATCGAGAAATACGGCTGCTGTCTTAGAATCAGGAGTTTGCACTTTCGTTGGATCGAAATTTTCATCGCTAATAGTAACACCCACAGAGTTAAAAACGCCTGGCGGCTCGCCCGGTATAAATTCAAAACCACCCGCTTTGCCATCAGCTTTTACTACACTGACAAGAGGCAGTTTTGTACTACCATTCGTTGGATTAACCGTGTAGCGGAAATACCCAGGCTCAGTTACCGTAAATGTATGATAGAGTGCCGGTTGAGCCGGACTAACTACGCCACTATCTGTGAAATTAGGTGACAGTTGCAAGGGTGCTGTATTAAACGATGTTCCTCCTTGCGCCGCCCGTTCCTCCGGCGTTACTTTCCCTTCCCCACTCCAAGTATCCGGCGTCACCCACGGAGTTGGCTGATAAACTTCCGCCACAGTCTTCTTCGCCAAATCCACCGCCGCCAACGTATTCAAAAACCCAAAACCCGTCTCATCATCCCACCCAGACGGCCCCAAATCCCTCGCCGTAGACTTCAAAATCTCCATCACTTGGCGATAATTCAAAGCAGGATTTGCCGCCCAAACCAAAGAAGCCGCCCCCGCAACTTTTGCAGTAGCTACCGAAGTCCCCGCCATCGTGCCCAAATCATTTCCCACAGTCGATAAACCGGGGTGTTCAGTCGTGCCGCCATCCGCCACAATATCCAAACCGCGGCCATAACTAGAATAGATCGATCGCCCGTTAATATCCCCAGCCCCAACCGTAAAAATATTATCAAATTCCTGAGAAGCCTGACCCAAAACCGACATCACACTGCCGTCGTTACCCGCCGCCACTACCAGCATTACCCCATTTTGCCGCGCATATTCGATCGCACTTCTTTCTGCTGGAGTCAACTCATAGCGCGTTTCCACACTCCCGTCAGCATTCTTCTGAGTCAAATCCAAACTGAGATTGGCGATCGCATTTTTCTGTCCAGAAGCCTTCGCAGCATCCACAAACTCTACCAAAGAATCCGCCCATCTCCCAGAATCGATCGCCCTTCCCACCCATTTCGGCGCTGTCTTATTAATCGCATCAATAATCCCCAACATAAAAGTACCGTGCTCGCTACCTTCCCCAGGCTTCAGCAACGGATTGTCATCCCCGCCCACATAATCGCGGCCCTTCTTAATATTCGCGTAATTCAAATAAGGACTATCCGCACTCACACCAGTATCAATCGACCCCAACAACGGCTGATCAGCAAAAGGAGAATCTAGCAATTGACGGATTGCATTCGGATTGTTAGGATTCGGCGAATGCGGATCGACAGGAATTACAGCAACCGGCAAAGTCTCAAACGCACCGCCCGGATTGTAAGGAGTTTGAGTGGCAATCCCATCATGGTACAGACCCAGCGGGTCAAAATCAATCAGCGGCGGTAAATTGTTAGTTGGTGCTCCATTCGGGTCGATCGGGCAAACACCGCTATCAGCCAAGAAATTAGGTAAATCTAAATCAGACAGCGACCAAGAACCCAATAACTGATGCAGCGCGTCGAAATCTTGCAGCCAACCCCCAACACCCGCACTCGGAGTCACAATTGTTTCTAATCTAAAACTTTTCGGTCGTTTCCGACTCTTTGTTTTACTTGAATCCCCAAAACCTTGAGCCTCTTTGCGTTTTTTGCCACCAAAATTTAGCCAGCCCATAACTTTTGCACCCTGATTAATATGAATTCGATCGCAAGAACTTAATTAAATGCCTTCAGACATTCAACCAAAATCCTTTGTTGACAAGGATTTTTCAATAATCGTCAAAAATTTCTGTTTATTTGAGAATTTACGCAAAATTAACAAAATTTCTGAATTGGCGATCGCTTTACATCTGCCGCGCTTTGCTAACGGTCAGGCGGGCGATCGGACCAACACTTTGTTAATGCGTAATTTATATGATTTTTTGCTTCTTCACACGGTTATCATACACCCAAGTTCTATGTGCGATCGTAAAGTTTCGGTAAAGTTTTTGGGATAGCAATCCCCGCCTGAACCCGAAACATCCGCTACACTAGGTTTGCCACGCAATGACAGATAAAAAATGCGTAACTCCTAAAATAATTAGAATTTACACTTGCTTTTTTTCTAATTTATGATAATATGAACACCAAGGTGAAATTTGGATTAAAGTCTAAAGCCCAAACAAATATCACTAAAGCTTCTTCACAAAATACTTCAATACTTCCATGCTTCCTTAAAACAGGGGCAAATTTCGCCTTGAAACTTTCCGTTTCCAGAAAAACTTAGGGCGGCTCGAAAATCTCAAAAACCCAGCGGAGAAAACATACAAACACAATTGGGCGATCGATTCTAAACAACTCAATAAAAACACCCACTTTAAGTTAAAACTCTTGTCCCCCCCTTAAGAAGGGGGGCTAGGGGGGATCGAGTTTCGGCCTAAAATGCGTAATTCCTAAATTAGTGAAAACTCTTGTCCCCCCCTTAAGAAGGGGGCTAGGGGGGATCGAGTTTCGGCCTAAAACCCACTGTCTCTCTGCTTGATCCGAAAGTCTAGATCCCCCTAAATCCCCCTTAAGAAGGGGAGTAGGGGTTGACTTTGAGTTGATTCTCTTGTCCCCCCCTTATTAAGGGGGGCTAGGGGGGATCAGAATCTCCGCCTAAAAACGAGTAACTCCTATTCAATTAAATCGAAACTTTGTCAGCCAAAGTGACAATCTACCATGCAACTCAAATCAGCGGTGCAATGGATACCTCATCCCGACGGTCATTGGATACTTCGCAATCCCGAAGACATTACCTGTATTCAAGTTGACGACTTTGACAAACAGGTAATTGTGCAATTAAGCCAACAGCCAATAACTAATATTCTCGCTGAATACAACCTCGATTTAGAAGACGTGCAAAATCTCTTGAAAGACTTAGCACAAGCAGGAATGCTAGAAGGAACCAAGCCGCCGAAAGCTAAATTCAACCTGCTATCCTTCACAATTCCCCTAGTCAATCCCGATGTTTGGCTATCGCGGCACATCGACAAATTCCGCTGGATTTGGACGTGGGAATTTGGCTTTTTTCTGTGCGCTTTCATCGCTTCCTCTGTAGCTGTGTGGTTGGCTTCCTCTGCCGAAGTCGCAGCCTCACATCAGCAGTTGTGGATAGCGGGAAAAAATGAGAATATTTTCAAATTTGTATTGCTGACAATGCTGGTAATAGCTTTGCACGAACTCGGCCACGCTTTCACGCTAAAACACTACGGCGGTATTGTTAAAGAAATTGGATTATTGTTTATGTGTTTCATCCCTGGATGTTACACAGATACAACCGACCAATACAGTTTAGTCCGGCGGAAACAGCGAGTTTTAGTAGTAGCCGCAGGAGTATTTATCCAAGTAACAATTTGGGCATTGGCTGTTTGGATGTGGCTGTTTTCTCAGTCAAATCCGGTTTGGCATCAAATTAGTTATTTGTTGATGGTGGCGGCCTTGCTGACAGTTGCAATTAATTTGAATCCGTTGAATAGATTTGACGGTTATTATTTATTAGTTGCTGGAACTGGCATTAACAATCTGCGACAAAGGTCGTTTGATTTTTATGTGGACTTGTTGCGGAGGGAGGAGATTGAGGAAGCAGCAGAAACGCAATGGGTTTTGGCAGCTTACGCGCCTTTGAGTATACTTTATACTGTTTGGGTTTTGAGTTATTTAGCATCCTTGCTGGGTAATTTGGTTTTGCGGGTTTGGAGTTTTTAACCGCAGATTAATCACAGGCGGGACGCCCGTGCCACGATTAACCTAACGGGCGAGACGCCCGTGCCACAAAATGCAACTTTATTATTGTAGGAGTTTATCGAAATGAATGTTTTTCAAAAGTGGGGAATTGTTAGCGGAAGTTTGAGTTTTGCAGTTGTCAGTCAATGTTTTTCTGCACAAGCGGCAACTCTTACTCAAACTTACACTGTGAATTTGGGTTCGCAGCCGTTAAATAGCAGCACGAATGTAGTTTTGCCCAAGTTTAATTCGCTGTTAGGAACGCTATTAAGGGCTTATGTTACGGTTAAATCTACTGTTAACAATACTGTTAGCATTACTCCTTTAACGGGAGATTTTATGGGGACGGCGGCGACTAATGCAAGTATTGCTGTGAATATTCCGCTGTTGAAAGTTGACCCTAATTTGACTTTGAGTGTGTTAGCAAGTCCGCCGGAAACGAAGATTGCTAGTGGCGGTACGGGAAGTGTTAGCGGTTCGGCTTCTGGTACTGTGTCGAAGAGTTATGATTTGCCGCAGTTTTTAAGTGCTTTAACTGGCTGCGATGGTGATACTTTTACGGCTGGCGTGGCGACAACTGGTTTGACTCAAATTCTGGGGAGTCCGGCTAGAGGTAGTTTTGGGGGTAAGGTTGTGGCTAACACTACAGTTAGTGCAATTTATGAGTATGAACCTGTACCGGAACCGATGACTGCTGTTGGTACGTTTGTGGCTGCGGGAATGGGTTTGTGGTGGAAGAGAAGGGCGGCAAAAAAGGTGTAATACTAATTAGGAGATTAACTGGTTCCTAGGCTCTGCCTGGGAACCGATATCCAGAGGCTCTGCCTCGTCGATTGGGGAGAAAAAGAGGAGGCAGAGCCTCCGGGAATGCGTCCCCAGGCAGAGCCTGGGAACGAGCAACTTAAAACTTGCTTAAAGCGATCGATAAACGCGATAGTTAATTTCAGGGAAAATATTATCAATCTCCTCAACCTTCTCCAACCAACCCGAATCAACTTTCCCTTCTTTCACTTCATCGTAAAGCTTGTGAAAGCGCATTAAGTGCGATCGAGTGCGCCGCACTGCATAGGGAACCATCGTCCCTGTACGCATGATAAACGCCCAGTCAGAAGATTGAGCTAGCAGCACTTCCCGCGCCGCTTGGTTCAAAGCCCGCCACTGCAACTCATCTGCAGGTTCCATGCTTCCCAACTCAATCATCCGTTCCGCTGCTTTGTGCAAGTGCGGGTAAATCCAAGCATTGGTATCGTTGAGCCAATATTCGTGGAAACCCCGGAAACCCCAGCTAGACTGAGACGGGCGGCACACTTGCTGAGTCGGATTTCCCCGCAAATAATCGGCTAAGTGCGTCATATCGTAGGTATTTTGGTCGTACCAACTCTTGCGGAACAGGTAATCTAAGAACCAAGGCCCTTCGTACCACCAGTGACCGAAAAGTTCGGCGTCGTAAGGCGAAACAATAATCGGCGGACGCTGCATAATGCCGTTGAGGTGTTCGACTTGGCGTTCGCGGTTAAAAGCAAAATTGCTGGCGTGTTCCGCTGCTTTTTCCCTTGCCCAGTAAGGATCGTACAACTGTTTATCGCCTAAACCCAATCCGCGACCGGTGATTTTGTGATATTTAATCCCGGTATTTTTCCGCTGGCCGTTGGGCATGATGTAGGGCTTAATGTAATCGTAGTCAGCTTCCCAGCCCAAATCTTTGTAGAATTCGCGGTATTCGGCGGCGCCGGGATAGCCGACTTCGGAAGACCAAACCTGCTGCGAGGATTCGTGATCCCGGCCGAAGGCTGCGACTCCGCATTCGGTGAAAATTGGGGCGTAGCTGCCGTAGCGGGGACGCGGGCGGGCGTAGAGGATGCCGTGACCGTCTGTGAGAAAGTAGCGGAGGCCTGCGTCGGCTAACATCCGCTCTAAGCCTTCATAGTAGGCGCATTCGGGCAGCCAAATGCCTTTTGGTCGGCGGCCGAAGTTTGCTTCGTAGTTGTCGCAAGCTACTTGAATTTGTGCCCAAACTGCTTCGGGGTACATTTTCATCAACGGTAGGTAGCCGTGGGTGGCACCGCAGGTGATGATTTCGAGGTTGTTGGTATCTTGGTGTTCTTTGAAGGCTTTGACTAAATCTCGATCGTACTTTTCCCAAAAGTTGCGGACTTGAGAGAAGTGAGCGGCGTAATGTTCTGCTAAATACCGGAGGTGACCGTTGCCGCTATTGTGTTCGATTTCGAGATCCGCTAATTCTTCGAGTTTAGCCAAGTGGTCGTCGAAGCGGTCTTGCAGCAAGGGGTCGCGCAGCATTGCCACCAAGGGCGGCGTCATGCTCATGGTAATTTTAAAGTCGATGCCGTCGCGCTTGAGCCCTTCAAAGACTTGCAGCAGGGGAATATAGGTTTCCGCGATCGCCTCAAACAGCCATTCTTCTTCTAAAACGTAGTCGCTTTCGGGGTGGCGAACAAAGGGCAAGTGGGCGTGGAGAACGAGGGCGAGGTAGCCAATAGTCATAATGATTTGGATGCCGTAGTTATTAACTGACGCCTGTTAGGGACAGCTTTAAAATATTTTAAGATTTTATGCTGAAACGGGACTCACAAAATGCCGTGTTTTTTTAATGACCTTTCTCTAACAAACTAAATGTCAGCAAATTCTGATTTTCTGCTTGCTGTCGGATTAAGGCTGCTGCTGTTTGAGAGTCTACTGCCTTTGAGAAAAAGAATCCCTGGGCGTACTCACATTTTAACCCTTTTAGTATAGATAGTTGCGATGCTTCTTCGACTCCTTCGGCTACTACATCCATGCCTAAATTGTGGGACAAAGTAACGATCGACCGCACAATTTCTGTCGGGTCAATCCCTCCTTTACTGAAATCGAACTCACCTCCCATCCTGCTAACAAAAGAGCGGTCTATTTTTAAGGTATTGGTGGGGAAGCGGTGCAGGTAGGAGAGCGAGGAATAGCCGGTGCCGAAGTCGTCAATGCACAAGTCTATGTTTCGGGTTCTGAGCTGCACCAGCATTGCTGTTACTGATTCGGAATTTTCTATAAGTACGCTTTCGGTAATTTCTAGTTTTAAACTGCTGCCGTCGAGGTGAGTTTCTGCGAGGACTCGATCGATGTATTCGATTAAATCTGGCTGAGAAAACTGTTTGACAGAAATGTTGACGCTAACGCTCAACGGGGGGTGGCTGGGAAATAGCTGCTGCCACTGGCGGATTTGGTGGCAAGCTGTGCGAAGTACCCAGCGGCCCAGGGGTACGATCAAGCCGGTTTCTTCGGCGATGGTGATAAATTCGCCGGGGGAAACTAAGCCTCGTTCTGGATGCTGCCAGCGCACTAGGGCCTCAAAACTGGTAATTGTGTTAGTGGCGATCGACACGATCGGCTGGTAGTGAATAATAAACTGGGGCGCTGCGGATAAGGGAGGTAAGGCTGATTCGGGGGATGGGGGAAAGTCTTCTTCTGTGGCGGGTTCTCTAATTGATTCGATCGCCCGCCGCAGGTCGTTTTCGAGCTGCAACAGTCGCAAAGCGTGGGCGTGCATGGAACTGTTGAAAACTTCGTGTCGGGCTCTGCCAAGTTCTTTGGCGCGGTACATTGCTGTGTCGGCGTCGCGCAGCAGGGTTGTCGGTTCCAGGTATTCGCCAGAGCTCAAAGCTATGCCGATGCTGGCGGTGATAAATACTTCGTGTCCGTCTAGAAGGAGAGGGGAGGTGATTTTCTTTTGCAGTCGGTTGACAATGCTGCTAGCTTCATTGATGCCCTCGATGTCTTCTAGCAACAGCACAAACTCGTCTCCTCCGATGCGGGCTACTGTATCTCCGGGCCTCAGACAAGCTTCCAGACGCCGCGCGATCGATACTAGCAATTGATCGCCGATGGCGTGGCCGAGGGAATCGTTGACTACTTTAAATCTATCTAAATCGAGAAACAGCACGGCAAACGAGTAGTCTTTGCGCCGTTTTGCCAGCCTCAGAGCGTGTTCGAGCCGATCGGTAAATAGCGATCTGTTGGGCAATCCGGTGAGGGCGTCGTGAAAAGCATCGTGCAGCAGTTGTTCTTCGGCGAGTTTGCGCTGAGTGATGTCGTGACAGTTAATCACGATTCCCTCGACTGCGGGATCGTAGAGCAAGTTGGTGGCTACAGCTTCTACATAACACCAGGAACCGTTGCGGTGGCGGACTCGGTACTCAACTGGGCACTGGCTTCTTTTGGGGTTTTCAATGGCTTTGTGGAGGGTTTCGGTGATCGTAGCGCTGTCGTCGGGGTGAACTATTTCTAAGGCGCTGCGGCCGATCGCCTGGTGGGGCGCGTACCCTAAAATTCGCTTAACCGAAGGGCTGATGTAGCGGAAGATTCCTTCGGCGTCGAGAATGATCGTGATGTCTGTGGCGTTTTCAATCAGCGAGCGAAATCGCTGTTCGCTTTGGCGCAGGGCTGATTCTGCTTGTTTGCGATCGCTGATGTCGAGGGCTACTCCGTCTATAATTACGTCGCCGTTTTCGTTTTTGGAAAATTTAGCGCTGTCTTGCACCCACTTGACCTCCCCGGATCTCAGAACGATGCGGTACTGGCGATCGCACGGCAAAAGACTCGCTCTCGATGCTGCTACGCGGCTGTCAGACGAGCTTTTGTCCTCTGGATGGATGATTTCGGTCAAGAGTTCTGGGTGCGAAATCACTTCTTCGGCCCCGAACCCAGTAACTTCGCGCACGCCCGGACTGATGTAGGGCAGGGAGATTGTGCCATCTGGATGCAGCACAGTGCGGTAGACTGAGCCGGGAATGTTGGCTGCCATTGTGGCTAGCTGCTGCTGGATGCCACAGACTGCTGCTTCGGCGCGCTTGCGTTCTGCGAGTTCGGTTTGGGCTTGTTGGTAGAGTTCGGCTTGGTGGATCGCGATCGCGCACTGATCGGATATGGCTTTGACTAGCGATAGTTCTTCTGTAGTCCAAGAGCGGGCCCGATCGCACTGGTAGAGGCAAATTCCTCCCAAAAATGATTGCTGGTATAGCAGCGGTGCGATCGCGATCGAGTGAAACCCTAAAAATTGCGCTGATGCTTGCAGTTCCGGGTTCAGAGTGGATAACTCGGCGAGGGCGATCGTTTCTCCGCGGGCGAGGGAGAAGCGATAGTGTTGGGCAAAGTCGCAATTTAGACCGATCGCCCGTTCTCTGTCGGCTGCCTTTAAGCTCATGTAGCGAATCCCGATCTTGCCCTCAGCATCTGGCTGCAATATCGCGCAGCCGCTGATTTCGAGAGCTTCGTGCAGTTGATCTGCGGTGGTTTGCAGCACTTCGTCGAGTACAAGGGTGAAGCGCATGGCTTGAACGATGCGGTTGACTATCGCTTCACGAGTCGCTTGCCGCTGAATTTGGGCGATCGCTTCTTGTTGCTGGCGTCGCATTTTGTATTCTTGGAGCGATCGTTCTAAGACTGTTGGCAACCTAAACAGCCGCCCTTTTAAGACGTAATCTGTCATTCCCGCTTTGATGCACTCAACTGCCGCTTCTTCTCCCAAACTTCCCGTTACTAAAATCAAGGGTATGTCTTGCCCTAATTCCTGCATTAATTTCAACACTTCTAAACCGTTGAAGCCGGGGAGGCGATAATCTGAGAGTACAGCATCGTACTGGCAATTTTCGAGCAGTTTTCTGCACTCTGTTGCTGTTTCTGCCGTGTCGCACTTAAAATTTACCCCTCCCGATTCTAAGGCGAGCACTATTAATTCCATATCTTCTGCCATGTCTTCGATAATCAACAAGTTTAATGTTGATTCCGCTACCATTTTTAGTAGATAGTTGGTTTCATTTATATCTAACATAAGGTATTGGGGATGTTTTCAATTGGTTATTTGTGTTTTTGCTAGTAATTTTTTAGACTTAGTTTTGTTATTAATTTTATCTCGATATTTTTAGCAAAATTAATTATATACTCTACTCGCAAGACCTTTATTTAGCACCTGCAGTCGAGGGCTGACGAACCGATTGGGGAGCACCCCAATTTTTAAAAGAGCATTTTTTAGGAGTACGAGCATCTTGCACAGCCCCGCCTATATCTTTCGCTTCCATCCCTAACAGTGAACACTCCTGTCACACCAAAATTCGGATGCTCTCACCGATTGTGACTTATTTAAGTCTATAAGAGTTTTAAATTTTTCATTTAAAACTCTTATAGACTTAACTTATGAATCTATATTACCGTTTGAGATTGTTTGCCCTAGTTTAAAGTAAAAGGTGGCTCCTTGACTAGGTAGGCTTTCGGCCCAAACCGTACCGCCGTGGCGGTGAATAATCCGCTGGACGATCGCCAAACCGATGCCCGTACCTTCAAATTCTCTCTGGGAGTGCAGCCTCTGAAAGGCTCCAAACAGGCGATCGGCATATTCCATCGGAAAACCCACCCCGTTATCCTTGACAAAAATCGTCCCATCCGGTAAACCCTCAATAACTATTGTAGCCGGAGTGCGTCCGCGGCTGAACTTGACGGCGTTGCTAATCAAGTTGCTGAACACCTGTTGCAGCAAGGTTGAATCTCCCATTACTGTCGGCAAATCTCCGACGGCAAATTCAACACTGTGGGGAGTTTGGGCCGGATCTGCGACTGTTGGTGGTTTAGTCAATTTAATCGCATTTTGTACCAAACGGCTCAGATCGATCGGAATTTGCCTCAACTCGGTGCGAGTCACCCGCGACAGGGCGAGCAAACCGTCAATCAACAGGCTCATTTTTTGGCTGCTGTCTTCAATTACTTCCATATAGTGAACTATTTTGCGATCGCTCAAAGCCTCAGTTAATTCTAGCCGCTGTTTCAACGCTTCTACAAAACCTGAAATGTGTCGCAAAGGTGCGCGCAAGTCGTGGGAAACTGAGTAAGAAAAAGATTCTAATTCCTGATTGGCAGCTTCTAATTGCTCTGTGCGTTCTGACAAAGCTTGTTTTGTCTCTACCAACTCAGTGATATCGCGAGAAGTGCCAATTAAAGCATAAACCTCGCCGTCGAGATTTCTGAGGGGAATTTTAAAAGTATCGTAGTAACTGGTCTCGCCAGCAATTACAAATTTATCCTGCAAGTGCAGAGTTTCCCCTGTTTCAAATACCTGCGAATTTTCCCTAGAAAATTTTGCGGCTATTTCTGGGGAGAAACATTCAAAAATAGTTTTGCCCTGCATCTCTTTTCTGCTATTTAATCCAGCAGTTTTGGCAACAGATTGGTTGACAAAAGACAGTCGCATATTATCGCTATCTACCACAAAAATGTGATCGGGCAAAGCATCAAAAAAAATCTCTAATTCTGCAGTACGTTGCGCGACTTGAGCTTCTAAAGTTTCGTTGAGTTCTTTGAGCTCAAATTCTACTCGTTTGCGTTCGGTGATATCTTGACCAATGCCGATACAACTGCCGTCTGAAAGACGAACATTTGCCCAAGAAGTGTCGATAATTCGCCCGTCTTTAACTTTTGTTTTGAAGTCGCTCCACTTCTCATTTGCTGCTTTTATTTCATCCAAAACATATTGACGGTATTCTGGCTGCGGATAAAATTCTGCCAAGATATCACGGTTTTTGATTTCTGCCAAACTCCAGCCTAGCACTTGTTCCCAGTGGCGGTTCACCCAGTTTATTTGACCATTTTTGTCTAATAATGCGAGCATAATCGGCACGTTGTCGAAGATTGTTTGCAGCAGTTCTTTTTGCTGTTTTAATGATTCTTCGGCTTGTTTGCGATCGCTGATGTCGAGTACGGAACCGATAATTTGCCTCATTTGTCCGTCTGGCGTTCTTTTGAAAACTTTAGAGCGAGCGTGCACCCAGCGCCATTCCCCATTTTTGTGTTTGATTCTGTAGTCTCTGTCATCGGTTTCATAGGGATTCCTACTGTGTTTTAGTCGCTCCATACCTGTAATTAGCTTTAACAGATCATCGGGATGAACTAAGTTGGCTACAGCGTCTGTACCCAAATCTTGCAATTCTTGGGGAGTGTATCCCAGCATAGCTGTGACAGATTCATTTGCATAAATATTTTGGTTTTTTACTGCATCGTAAATGTAGAGAAAATTAGGTATAGTTGTAACAATACTCTCTAAAAGTTGCTGATGTTTTTGCAGTTCCAATTCTGCCTGCTTGCGCTCGCTCAAGTCCAGCACAAAACTGACGCCTAATTGCTTCGTTCCTTCTAAAAATGTGCTGCCCAGCAGCACCGGAACGCGGCTACCATCGGAGCATATAAATTCTTTTTCAAAGGGAACAACCGTATTTCTAGCCTTCAGTTCGGCAACTTTTTCTGTATCTAAACCCACGTATTCAGGTGGTGTCATTTCTTGCCAGTTAACTTTTCCGGCAAGCAGCTCGTCCCGTGTATAATTTACCGTGTTTAAAAAAGCCGCGTTCGCATCTGTAATGTGGCCGTCAAGATCCCAAAAAATTAAGCCGATAATATTAGAATCTACTATGGCTTTAAATTTGGATTCGCTTTGTCGCAACTGATCTTCGACTTGTTTGAGTTCTGTGATGTCGCGGGAGATGGATAAAACTGTTTCTACTGAATTGTCTTCAGCAAACTCGGGAATGACTCGACAGTGGTAATATTTTATGCCTTCGGAAGTGGGCAAGTCAAATTCTATGGTTTCTTGTTTGCCGCTACCAAAAACTTTCATAAAAGCCTCATCCCACAGGCTGCACAGGTGCGGAGGCATTCCTGATTCTTGGTTGGTTTTGCCAATCAATTTTTCGGCGTGTTTTCCAATTGTTGATTCTACTGCTGGGTTGATGTAAAGGAGGCAGAGTTTGCGATCGAACCGGGCGATAATATCGGTCGCATTTTCGGCGATGGCGCTGAAAGCTTGTTCGCGCCTATGCAGTTCTTCTTGAGCGCGGTGGAAATCGGTTATGTCTCTGGCAAAAGAGAGAATTGAAACTACTCTTCCCGATTCATCGATTAGTGCGGAATTGTACCATTCACAGTAAATTACTGAGCCATCTTTTGTATAGTTGCGGTTGCGGCAAATGTTGCGGGGTTCTCTGCTGTGTAATAGTTGATTTGTGACGGCACACACTTCCTCGAAGTCTTCTTGATGAACTATTGACCATTCGTGCCAGTATTTGCCGATTACTTCTGCTGCACTCCAGCCAAATATTTTTTCTGCCATTGGCGACCACTGCACTACCCGAAATTCTTTGTCCCACTCTACAACGGCCATTGGTGAGTTTTCTAGGTGAAATTCCCGCCGCGAGTTGGCTTTTTTTATTTGAGTTTGAAGTTGCTGCCGGAGTTGCTTCGCCCTGGCGAAGCGATCGCTAATTTCCTGTGTGTTTGCTGAGCCAGTGTTGGCAATGTGAGCAATGGTTTCTGCTGTTTGTTTTTCGAGTTCGTTCCAAGCGAGTTCGAGGGCTAATTCCGCCTGCTCTAGCTCAGTGATGCTGTTCTGAAACAGTCTGGCACTTTTAACTGGAATTTCACGCATAGTTTTGACACTTAGGCAAGTGTTACTTTGAGAATTCAAAATTAAAGCTTAAAAATTCAAAATATGTAATTTCCTGTTAAATTATACATTTTAAATTTTTAGTCGGTGCGTGGAGCCGATCGTTGGAGACGAGCGGCGTTATTCAAGACCAATAGGCTTGGGTTAATCCCGATCGCCTTGGCGCCCCCCTGGTTGTTGGGGGGACAAAAACTTACTCTTGCGTCGCCCAACAACCAGGGGGATGCTGCAAGGGATCTCGCCGGGAATAAAGCGTTTTAACCCAAGCGTATTGTATTAAATACTGCCAGTAAAAGGATTTGGGGTGTAGATCGATCGGCAATTGTAGTCGATCGATCTAAAACTCTCCTGGGTAAGGGAATGGTGCGGGCAGGAGCAGGCGCTAAGTATATTTTTGCACAGAGTTGTTGTTTGGGGGGCGATCCAAAGGAGATCGACGTGGCTGCAGCCTTGGGTCGATCGCCAATCTGTAGCAGGGCGTTGCGTATGCAGAGCCCCATTTGTCTCAACTAAACACGCTTGCTCAAAGTCCGTCAGGGGTTTAAACCTGCCGAAATCAGGGTTTGACACGCTTGTTGACACCAATGAAACCGCCCCTACCTACAAATACTCTCCCATCAGTTTGGTCAATAAAAAGCTAAAATAAAATCTAAAGTTATTCAGTCTTTTAAATTGCTTATGACTGCTGCTGCACCCTCTTCGATAAAAAACCAAACTCAGTACGAAGCCATTATCGGCCTCGAAACTCATTGTCAATTAAGTACGAATACTAAAATTTTCTCCAGTTCTTCTACAGAATTTGGCAATGCCCCAAATACTAACATTGACCCAATTTGTATGGGAATGCCGGGAGTTTTGCCCGTATTAAATCAAAAAGTGCTGGAGTATGCGGTGAAAGCAGGGCTGGCTCTCAACTGCGAAATCGCACCTTACAGTAAGTTTGACCGCAAGCAATATTTCTATCCCGATTTACCGAAAAATTATCAAATTTCTCAGTTCGATTTGCCGATCGCTACTAACGGTTGGCTAGAAATTGAACTCGTGGATGAGACGGGAAATTCTACTAGAAAAAAAATCGGGATCACTCGCTTGCACATGGAGGAAGATGCCGGAAAATTGGTTCACGGCGGTAGCGATCGGCTCAGCGGTTCAACTTATTCAATGGTGGATTACAACCGCGCCGGTGTGCCTCTAATCGAAATTGTTTCGGAACCAGATTTGCGATCGGGCGCGGAAGCTGCCGAATACGGTCAAGAATTGCGCCGGATCGTGCGCTACATCGGTGTTGGCGACGGGAATATGCAAGAAGGTTCACTCCGGTGCGACGTGAATATTTCGGTGCGCCCCGTTGGCCAAAAAGAGTTCGGCACGAAGGTGGAAATTAAAAATATGAACTCTTTTAATGCGATCGAACGGGCGATCGATTATGAGATCGAGCGGCAAATTCAAGCTGTGGAAAATGGCGAAACCATCATCCAAGAAACCAGGCTGTGGGATGAAAACAAGCAGTGTACTTTCAGTATGCGGGTGAAGGAAGGTGCGAGCGATTATCGGTATTTCCCGGAACCGGATTTGCCTCCGATCAAAGTTTCGACTGAGCAATTGCAGGATTGGCAAGCTCAACTGCCAGAATTGCCGGCAATGAAGCGCCATCGCTACGAAACTGAGCTTGGTCTTTCTCCCTACGACGCGCGGGTGCTGACTGACGACAAAGCGGTGGCGGAGTATTTTGAAAAATCGATCGCCGCCGGTGCTGTGGCTAAACAAGCTGCCAATTGGGTGATGGGCGATATTACTGCTTATCTGAAAAATGAAAAACTGGCGATCGCAGAAATTCCTTTCCAACCGCAGGATTTAGCCGAACTGCTGGGGCTAATTGAGGCCGGTACGATCAGTGGCAAAATCGCTAAGGATATTTTGCCGGAGTTGCTGGCAAATGGTGGTTCGCCTCAAAAGTTTGTTGAAAGCAAGGGTTTGATTCAAATTTCGGATACTGGGGCGATCGATCGAGCGATCGATGCGGTGTTAGCCGCCAATCCCAAGGAGCTCGAACAGTACCGAGCCGGTAAAACTAAGCTGCTGGGCTTTTTTGTCGGCAAGGTGATGAAGGAAACGGGCGGCCGGGCCGATCCCAAACTGACCAATGAGCTGCTGGCGGCGAAGCTTAACGCCCCAGGTTAAGCATTCGTTAAGGGGGTCGTGTAGCGGATACAGTGGCGGGCGATCGGTTTTTCCTGAGCTCGCCCTTCTGGCGGGATCGTAACTTTATAATTAATCTACATTTCTTTACAACATCTTCACGTTTGGGGGTGACACCCCTCATCCCGATAGTGTTATATTGTGTTATGTAGATGCACCCTGATGGCAGAGAGAGTTACTTAGGTAGCTCTCTCTTTTTTTTGTCTTTTTTTTGTACGGACGTGAAAATACGGATGGGGGGAGAGGGGGATGGGCCATACTGAAATCTTGCACCATTCTCAATCAGCTTTTTATGAACAGGCAAGATGCCTGTTCCACAAAGAGTGAATTTTCTCGTGGAACAGGCATCTTGCCTGTTAAGCGCAAGATGCCTGTTCCACAAAGAGTGAATTTTCTCGTGGAACAGGCATCTTGCCTGTTAAGCGAGAATGGTGCAATATCTCAGTTAATATCAGCTTTAGTTATTAACTAATTTGGACAGTATGAGCGAACAAGCTAGCGAGCTAATCAAGCAGGGGATTTCGCAATATCAGGCGCGTCAATTTGAGGCGGCGCTGGATTCTTGGCAGGAAGCGCTGGGGCTGTATCGCTCAATGGACGATAAGCGCCGATCGGGTGCGGCGCTGGGTAATATGGGTGTAGCTTACGAAGCGCTCTTGAATTATGCTCAGGCGATCGACTGCTACCAGCAACATTTGATGTTAGCGCGGGAAATTGGCGATCGCCGGGGCGAGGCAAATGCTTTGGGAAATTTGGGCAATGCTTGCTGTGCTCTTGAGGATTTTTCTGGTGCTATTGATTACCAGCAGCAGCGTTTGGCGATCGCGCGGGATACTGGCGACGGGCGCTCTGAATTGGAAACTTTGGGCAATTTGGCGCTAGCTTACGATGCTAAGGGAGATTTGCCTGGTGCGATCGAATGCTATCACCAGCAGTTGTCGATCGCGCGCACCAGCAAGGACGATCGCATTGAGCGCAATGCTCTCAAGTATTTGAAGATCGGCTACAAGTATTTAGCAGATTATGACAAGGCTAACCAGTACCGACAGGAGCAATTGGCGATCGTCCGGGAACTGTTTTTAACTGATAAAAATAAGAGTTTTGTACAACTTGCAGAAACAGTTGGTTTGAATCCGATTGAGGATTTTGCTGGGGCTAATTTAAGCGGTTTTGACTTGCACTACGCTGATTTTAACGGTGCAGATTTGCGCGAAACCAACCTCCGAGGCGCAGACTTGACTTTGGCCGATCTCAGCGGTGCTTTGCTGAGCGCTGCTATTTTAATTGATGCTAATTTGTGCAATGCTAATTTGCGGGATGCTGAACTCAGCAGCGCCAATTTGAGCGGTGCTGATTTGCGGACAAAGCTGCCCAGGGCGAATTTGAGCGGTGCAAATTTAACAAACGCTAATTTGAGCAGTGCTTATTTACCAAATGCGATTTTAGTAAATGCAAATTTGACAAATACTGATTTCAAGAATGCTGATTTAAGTGGTGTTAATTTGAGTGGTGCGAATTTAAACGGTGCTGATTTGAGCCGCGCTGATTTGAAAAATACGGTGGTTGAAAATGCGAACTTTTCTGGTTGTCTGGGAATTTCGGAAGCCCTGAAGGTTGAATTGAGGGCACGGGGCGGGATTTTTGAGTAGAATGGGAAATGTTGGTAATTGTAAAGGGTAAGAAAAGCTATGACTGCCGTAACTGCAAAACGATTCTCGATCGCCGAATATCACCGTTTGGGAGAACTGGGATTTTTCGCCCCCGATGAGCGAGTTGAATTGATTCGCGGAGAAATTATCAAAATGGCTGCAAAAGGTACGTTTCACTCTGTTTGTAATTCGCTATTGCTTAAAAAATTGTACCCACTGCTGGAAGAACGAGCGATCGTGCGCGGTCAAGAGCCGATTATTTTGTCGGCTGATAGCGAACCAGAGCCTGATGTTGTTATTGCTCGCAATCGTTCTGATAATTATTTATCTTCTCACCCGGAGCCTGCTGATATTTTGCTGGTAATTGAGGTTTCCGATTCTACTTTGAAATACGACAGGAGAACCAAGTTATCTCTCTATGCTGAATCGGAAATTTCTGATTATTGGATATTTAATTTGGTAGATATTCAACTGGAAATGCACAGCGAACCTTATCAAAAACAAAGAGGTGGTTTCGATTATCGAGTCAAACGAGTGGTTTTGCCGAATGAGGTTGTGGTAATTCCAGGTTTCCCAGATTTGTCTCTCGATTTATCTGCGGTATTTCCCGCGCAGAGTGGTGACTAAATATTCTGGCTCGATAGCACATATTTTAACTCAGTAATTAAAGAGCGATCGAGCTTTTTTCGATGATATAATCTAAAAGTGCAAAGAAATGATATTATGTCCGGTCGATTACCCCTAATAGGGTAGGGGCGGGTTCACGAAAAATATCTGCCAATAATTGACAATCTCAAAAACCCGCCCTTTTAATCGCTATCATCCAAAACAATTTGGTTTCTGACCCCCGATTTATTCGCGGGAGAAATCTAAAATCTAAAATCTAAAATCTAAAATCAGATGACTGCTCAAACTCTCTCCCCGCCGGAACAAATTGTCGAGCTATCGGGTATCAGTTGGCAAACCTACGAAAATTTGCTTGCCGAAATCGGCGATCGGCAAATTCGACTGACATATAATCGTGGCAATCTGGAAATTATGGTACCTTCTCCAGAACACGAACGCTTCAAACAAGTATTGGGTCGATTTGTTGAAACCTTAGCGGAAGAATTAGAGGTGAGAATTGAACCTCTTGGATCTACCACATTTAAACGTCCTGAACTTAGCGGTGTAGAACCGGATGAATGTTTTTACATTCAGAATATTAGTGCAGTTAAAGGCAAAAAAAGAATCGATCTGACTCAAGATCCGCCGCCGGATTTAGTGGTGGAAATTGATATTACCAGCCGTTCGGAAAATACCTTGCAGGTTTATGCGGATCTGGGAGTGGCGGAAGTTTGGATTTATAATGGTTCGCGACTCAGAATCAACAGATTAGAAAATGGAGAATACGTTGAGGGCGATATCAGTTTAGCATTTCCCAGCTTACCGATATTAGAGATTGTCAGATTTTTGGAACAAGCAGAAACAATGGATTATTTGGAATTAGTAAAAGCATTTCGGAATTGGGTAAAAAGCCAAATTCAGCAAAACCAATGACTTGAAGATAAAATTAAAGAAAATTTACAATTTTAACAAAAAAAAAGCTGTGTTGTGATAAAATAGAGATGATAAACTAATTTAAATATCAATTACCGGCTGGTAGTGCCAGCAATTCTACCCGATATGCGATCGCTAGAGTCTCACAACAAATACCCAGATTGCTTGTGGATGCAATTTGAAGCAATTCCAGTTCCATCGGTTGCACCCCAAACCCAGCAGCTCGACATTCACTTGAGCCTGAATTTTAACGAGCATTGGGAACCCCTGCTAGGTGGTCGCGTCAAATTTGGTCTGCAAGGCGGGACGCTCAAACTCTATCTAGAAAACTGCGAAATACCCGTAGCCTCACGTCAGTTAGTCGGTTCTTTCAAGCTTTTGCCAATAGAAGAAACCCTGCCAATTCCAAGCAGTACAGAAAATTTAGTAACCGAAAGTCAGCGGGAAGTTCCGGGGGGCGAGGATTTGGAAAAAATTAAGGAGACAGAGAGCATATTTTGTCACGTTTCCACAATCAGCGATGATACAACCCCAGCTTGGATTTTTGCAGTGGAACAGGGCAAATCAGTATTAAAAGGTTTGCTAAAAAGCGCTAAGCTGGGAGAAATTACTGCCAAAGAATTTCGGATGGCAGCGGCTTTTGAAGTGGCTAAAGAAGATATTAATCTCACAGATGCGGAGGGTTTGTGGCCGCACGAGATCACGCCAAATCAACATTCGGTTTTAGAAAGAATCCTGACTATATACCTGCAAGCAAATAAACTCCAACCTGCCCTCAGTTGGGCGCTATTGTCCTACAATTTGCCTCCGGTTGAACCGCGCGAAGGGGAAATTGTGCCGGAAGCTGAATCCCAATTGCAGGAAATGGTCGATCGCATTATTTCCGCTGAAACCGACAACTTTGTAGAGTTGGCAAAAATCGCCAATCTCAATCCAGCACTAGATTTCGCGGGTAGCAGCTTGCGCGGAACTACTTTAAGTGCAGTGGATTTTAGCAGCGCAAATCTCGATCGGGCAAATTTCCGGGGTGCAACCTTAAACGATGCCGATTTCAGCGACGCCAACCTGCAAAATGCCAAATTCGGCGGTGCAGATTTGAGTGGGGCTTTCTTAGGAAATGCTGATTTAAGCGGTGCAGATTTGCACAAAGCAAGTCTAGCTTTAGCTAACCTCAGCGGTGCTAATTTGAGCGGCGCAAATCTGCTGGAAGTGAACTTAACAAATACTAATTTCAGCGGTGCGAATGTCGAGTCAGCCAGATTCGGGAACAATTCAGGAATCGATGAGGAGATACAGGTGAATCTACAGCAGCGAGGCGCGATTTTTGAGGAGGTTGAGGCACAGTAAAGTATTTGCTTACTTTTGCTCATGTATGCTACTATTGGCTACAGGGCTTATGTACCACTCAGAAAAGCAGTCGAATTTCTGGGCTTGCATCCACACACCCTAAGAAGATATGCAGACTCCGGGAAAATCAAAAGCATCAAAAATGAAGCAGGGCAAAGACTCTACGATGTCGAGTCCTACCAGCGCGGTGCAGCTAGAACTACCGTTGTTTGCTACTGTCGCGTCAGTTCACCCAAGCAGCGAGACGACCTCGCTCGACAAGTTGACGACCTGCGACAGCAATACCCCGACGCCGAAATCATCCAAGATATCGGGTCGGGACTCAACTTTAAGCGAAAAGGACTGCAAGCCTTACTGGTCAGATTTATGCGCGGCGAACAGCTCACGGTTGTTGTTGCCTGTCGCGACAGATTGTGCAGGTTCGGATTTGAACTATTCGAGTTCATGGCACAGCAAAACGGTGGACAAATCGTGGTTCTTGACCGAACTGTTCACTGCCTTTGAACCGAACTCACAAGCGATCTTCTCGCCATCCTTCACGTCTTCAGTTGCAGAATGCACTCCCGGCGAAGTTACAGCAAGAATATCAAGGAAGATCCGTCTATTCCTAAATCCTGAACAAAAAGCTTTAATCAAGCAGTGGTTTGGAGTGAGTCGTTTTGTCTACAACACGACCATCAAATACCTCCAAGAACCAGGCACAAAAGCTAACTGGATGACGCTCAAAACGGGAATACTTAACAGTTTGCCAGAATGGGCAAAACCTGTACCTTTCCAGATCAAATCGATTGCTATCAAAGATGCTTGCTCAGCAGTTAAGGCGGCTAAGCAGGGTTTCAAAAAAGATGGCCAACTCCGCAAATGCAAATTTCGCAGTAGAAAAGACACAAAACAGTCTATCTATGTGCCAAAAGCATCTATAAAAGACTGCGGTGTCTACCATTCCATTTTAGGTAAGTGTCAGTTAACAGAATCTTTGCCTGAAAATTTTAGTGATGGAAGGTTGACTCTCGCTTACGGGGAATACTACCTAGTTGTTTCTGAAGAAGTGCAACAAACCAAGACCGATAAACAAGGTCGGCTAGTTGCCTTAGACCCCGGTGTCCGCACGTTCATGACGTTTTTCTCTGAAGATTCCTATGGCTGGCTCGGCAATGATTCTAATTTGTACATCCAGAAATTGTGTTTTCGGTTAGACAAGTTGGTATCGAAAATATCTAAAGCCCCCAGTCGGCAAAAAAGAAGATTCAAAAAAGCAGCCAGCAGGCTTCGTTGCAAAATTAAGAATTTGGTCAGAGAGTTGCATCACAAAGTAGCTAAGTTTTTAGTTGATCGTTTTGATGTAATCTTGCTGCCTAGGTTCGAGACTTCTCAAATGGTGTCCAAGTCGCGCCGTAAGTTGAGAAACAAAACGGTGAGACAAATGTTGACTCTCAGCCATTACGAATTTAAAAATTTTCTCAAGTGGATAGCTTGGGAAAATTCAAAACTCGTGATTGACTGCAACGAAGCTTACACTTCTAAAACGGTGTCGTGGACGGGTGAAATTGTCAAGAATTTAGGTGGAGCTAGAACTATTAAGTCCGCAGCCACCGGATTGAAGATGGATAGGGATCTAAATGGTGCTCGCGGGATTTTTCTGCGGGCATTGGTTGACACGCCTTTGTTGAGAGATTCTCTCAACTTATATGTTTGTTAGCATTTGTTAGCAAAAAAGTGTCGGTTTAGTCGGTAAGTGCGAAAGCCTTTTTATTCATCCGCCTCCATTGTGGCACGGGCGTTACGCCTGTGCGATGGAATTTCACCTTTAAACTATCGATTGAAGCAGCAACTCTATGAATTTAGAGGTAAACTCTTAAAAATCCTGCATCTGCCACACCAGGGAGTTTCAATCATGCCATCCCAAAATCTCTGCCACTTTTCCCGGCAGGGTGGTGACTTCAAATGGTTTGCGAATTACCCCAGCAACGTCCATTTTGGCAAATTCAGCCATATCGCTTGACATAACTCTTGCTGTCAGCAGAATCACTGGAATCGATCGAGTAATCGGATCGGATTGGAGGATCTCGTACACAGCAAACCCATCCATTCCAGGCATTGATATATCCAGCAAAATAGCATTAGGTCGTTCTGTTTGTAGGATTTGTAAACATTCTTGTCCTGATTCGGCCACCAGCGTGTTCCATCCCGCGAGGTCTTCCAGGCACAACTGTATCAGTTCGCGGAGGTGTTCTTGGTCGTCAACGATGAGAATTTGCTTCCCTTTCATCTTGTTTTCGGGCAGGAGACTGCCATCATAATTAGCTAATTGCAAAGTGTTCATTTTATTTGGGTTGATTAAAAATCAATCTTTCGGTTGTCAATTGGGTGTCAAATACCCATCTTTAAGCAATCGCTCAAAGATGTGTATTTGAGAGTTGAATCCGAACTTCGGATTGCTCAACTCTCAACTCTTTAGCAATCTGAAGTATTAAACCATCCTGGTCTATTTCAGCCGCATAGATTTCAGGATGTACGCGGTGGGGCAACGGAATGAGACTTTGAAATCCACTAGGAAGGAAATAACCTTCTACTACAGCCGATTCGGTAGGTTGACCTTGGATTAAAACAGTTTCTGGAGTGATTTGGAGATTCAATTTGACAAGATGAATGTCAGAGATGTGAACTTTAACGATAAGTGTCGCATCCTTTTCTTGAACTTTAATGCCTGCGATCGGTGTTTCCTCTGTATGAGCAATCCCAAGTGTGGATTGCTGACAACCAGTGGGCAAACCGGAAAATGAATCTGCGAGATCCTGATTTATATCATTCAAAACCTGAAAAGCATTCATCGAGTCTCCTCCTAATGCAAAGAACTGTTAGCTGAATAACAGGAGACTAAATAGCAACGGTAAGGAATTGGTAAAGATTCCGTTCTTGTTACAAAAATTTACAAAACTGGTAAAATTTATTCATTCCATCCCAAAATCTCTGCTACTTCTTCCGTCAAAGTGATGGGTTGGATGGGTTTGGCAATTACCCCAGCTACCGCCATTTGGGCAAATTTAGCCCGATCGCTGGGCAAAACTTTCGCTGTCAGCAGAATCACTGGAATCGATCGGGTAATCGGATCGGATTGGAGAATCTCGTACACAGCAAACCCATCCATTCCCGGCATAGATACATCCAGCAAAATAGCATTGGGTTGTTCTGTTTGCAGTATTTGTAAACATTCCTCTCCCGATCGTGCCCCCACTGTTTTCCATCCGCCTAAATCTTCTAAGCAGGCTTGCACAAGTTCCCGAAGGTGTTCTTCATCGTCAACAACTAGAATTTGTCTGTGTGTCATCGGATTTGGGATTGCAGATTTTGGATTTGGGATGGATGCTACAGATGAATCTAAGCGTTATTCAACTGTGGCTAAGGGTAGGGTGAAGCAAAATGTGCTGCCTTCACCTAAGATACTTTCGGCCCAGATTTTGCCACCATGCCGCTCCACTATACTGCGACAGATTGCTAAACCTAAACCTGTGCCTCCTTTTTCGCGGGAGTCGGAGGCATCGACTTGCTGAAATCGCCCAAAAATTAGTTCTAGTTTATCTGCAGGAATGCCTCGCCCGCGATCGCTAACTTGGAACAGCACAAAGTCTGTCTGGTTTTCGGCACTCAGATGAATTGTGGAATCGGCAGGTGAGAATTTAATCGCATTACTGAGCAAATTTGTTAAGGTTTGGACGATCGCATCTCCTGTTGCCCAGACTTCTGCATCCGTGGGGGTAACGATTAATGATATCTGCTGTTGAGTAGCGATCGCCTGAGTGCTATCTACCGCTTGCTGCATCAAATCGGCAGCTTTGCAAACGGTTTTTTCCACAATTGCCCGCCCGGAGTCTAGGCGCTCCAAATCTAAAATATCATTAACCAGGTTCACTAAACGATTGGTATCGAGGAGGGCGATTTCAATCATGCGTCTAGATTTTTCCGGCTTTTTATCATAAACCCCACTTTTTATTAGTCCCAAGGACATTTGAATTCCTGTCAAAGGAGTGCGAAGTTCATGGCTGACAATGCCAATGAACTCATTTTTAATGTGTTCGAGCTTTTGTCGTTCGGTAATATCTTCCCCAATGCTGATAGTTCCAATGATGTTTCCCTCTGAATCTTGCAGCATGGTATTGTTCCAAGCAATGAACCGTTCTTCACCAGATTTGGTCAAGATAAAATTTTGATAATAAGGATGAAATTTATGGGCTAAAACTTCCGAAAAAACAATTTTAACTGATTCTTGAAGAGAACCGGGTAAGAAGTTTTCAAACCAATTTTTTCCGATAACTTCTAGGTTAGTATATCCCGTAATTTTTAAGAAGAAAGGATTGACATAATTGACATTTGCCTCTATATCAAGTCCGACAACAATCAACTGCACGTTATCCAAGAGCGATCGCCAGCGTCGTTCGGCTTCTCGGATCGTGGCTTCGGCTTGCTGACGTTCTTGCAGTTCGACCTGAAGTTGTCGGTAGAGTTTAGATTGCTGAATGGCGATCGACAATTGGCTGGCAATCTGTTCAAGTAATTCTATTTCCCACGATTGCCATTGACGAGGTGCCGTATTTTGGTAAATAGCTAACAAACCCCAGAGATTTTCTCTCAAAAATATCGGAAAAACTGCATAACTTTTTGCTTGCAATTGTTCCACTAGCTCGATATGACATGGTTGAATTTCAGCGCAGTAAATATTATTAACCACAAAACTTTCATTATTTCGGAATCGACCGCCGTGAGTTTCTTGCAGATAGGTATCTGCACAATTTTTTTGAAGATCGCTTCCTATCAGTTGTACCCAATCCTCACCAACTGACTCCACAACAAAATCACCACTCCAATCAGGATTAAAGCGGTAAATGGCAGTGCGATCGGTTTGTAATGTCTGCCTGATTTCAGTAACAGCAGTATTTAGAACCGCATTCAGATCCAAAGATTGGCGAATCCCTTGAGTAATCCTCCAGAGCAAATTTTCCTTTCGGGATTTCTGTAGTAAGGCTGCTTCCGCCTCTTGTCGAACTTCTTCGAGGTGCTTCGCTACGGTAATATCTTGATGAACGGCCACCAGAACATCGCCATAGTCGGAATGATTGAATGCAGAGCAAGTTGCACTACACCAAAATGGAGTCCCATCTTTCTTGACATTCTGAACTTCATAACTAAATTCACCCCTTTGTAAAACAGCAGATCGAATGGCTTGATTTACATCTTCAGGGCTGACCGATTCGGTGGCATAGTTGAGAATCGAAACGTGGTGACCGTTGAGTTCGCCAGAGTCATAGCCAAACATCTGCTCAAATTTAGGATTGGCATAGACAATAACTGCATTATCTGTTCTTACTAAACAAATTCCTTCCGCCATGTTGCGGGTAATGACAGCCTGAAGCTCCAGCATTTGTTCGGCTTGTTTAAGTTTAGTCAGATCGCGCAGAATAACGATTATCCCGACAATATTTTCGCCTGTATCACGTAAAGGTGTATAAGTAACGCTCAAAAATTGCCTGACTAAATTGGGAGAAGTAAACCAGTTTTCATACTGAATTGTTTCGCCATCCAAACATCTGTCTAACCGAGGTTTTATCATATTATCGAACACATCTGCATCCAGGATATTCCTAACATAATTTCCGATAACTTCGCTTTCAGATTTGTTGCACCAAGTCAAATAAGCTTGATTGACTATTTGATAAATATAGTTGCGATCCATCAACACAATCCCATCTGTTGTATTGAAGACGATGCGTTCATATTGGCGGAATGCTTCTTCAGTCCGTTTGCGATCGGTGATATCAAATACGCTAGAACGACTCATCATGAAGTTACCTGCTTCATCATAAATTGCTGTAGCATTTAAGTTGAACCACATGGGTGTTCCGTTTTTCTTCAACATCTGAAACTCTACATTCTCGATCCAGCCTTGTTTTTTAAATAAGGGAAAGTTTTGATGAAAAATATTTTTACTTTCAAGTGTCATTAAATCAACATATTTAGTTTTGTATACAATTTCATCGCTGGTATAGCCTAACCACTTCAGTTCCGTATCATTAATCATAATTATTGTTCCTGCAGCATCTAGGGAATGATAGCCACAGGGAGCATTATTATAGAGGTCTTCAACTTGATTGATATATTGTTGGCAGCTATGGTTGACTTCAGTGAGTTCTGCCGTCCGTTCTATGACTCGTTGTTCGAGTTCAGTATGGAGTTGTTGTAGGGCAATTTCTGCTTGTTGGCGCTCTCTCACTTCCGTTTGTACTTGCTCAAATAAATCAGCTTGCTGAATGGCAATTCCAGCTTGAGTTGCTAGCTGTCCCATGAGTTCAATTTCTGATGCTTGCCATTCGCGAGGTGCTGCACAGTGATGGGCAATCAATAATCCCCAAAGTTCTTCTCCCTTAAGGATAGGAATAACCAGGTTAGCTCTAACTTGAAAATTGGCCAGGAAGTCCGGGTGACAAGTATCAATTCCGGCAGTATAAATATCTGATTTAGATGTGAATAAGCCTTGTTTGAAGGATTCGATATAGCTTTCAACCAAGCAAGGCTCCTGTATCTGAGTGGATAAGATTGGTGTCCATTCTGAACCAACTGACTCTACGACCACTTTTGGGCTCCAGTCGGGAGCAAATTGGAAGATAATTACGCGATCGCATTGCAGAATGTTTCTGAGATCCGTTACCGTAGTGTTGAGAATATCTTCTAGTTTGAGGGATTCGGAGAGAGAAAGTGCTGTTTTAGCCAGGATTTGCTGTGGCTGTTCTTGCCCTTTCCCATAATTTTCATCAGTATGTTCTATCATCGATCTACTTAATTAATTAAATTTTTTAGATTGAGGCAGAAACTGGGTTTTTAGCCCTCGTGCGTAAGTTCTATTTAAGTATTTGAGGACTTACGCAATCATCCCAGGTATGGGGGCAACCACGGGGGGTTTGCCCCTACAAAACACTATATATTCAGGCTATGCGTAAGTCCTATATTTCTCGGTTTAAGTAAAGGACGACTGCGCCTGATTCGGCTGAGTACCCGCGTGACTAATTCAGGCCCTAGTACCGGCTTGGTAATAAAATCATCGGCTCCCGCTGCAAAGGCTTGTTGCAGAGATTCTGGCTCGGTATGGGCTGTCACCACCAAAATCGGTAAATTTTCCCATTGGATATCTTGTCGAACGACTTGACACAATTCTAAGCCGGTGACGATCGGCATTTCTAGATCCAGCACTATTAAATCGGGCTCTGTGCTAATTAACACATCCCAAAATTGCTGTGGTTCTTTGAGGGTTGTCACCTCAATTCCCCAAGGAGTCAGTAACGCTGATAATGTAACCAGGATCACAGGGTCATCATCTACGATTAAGACTTTGGCTTCAGAAGTTTTGGGACTGGGTAAAACACGGGAAATCGCTCGAAAAATTTGCTCGGTGGTTGCAGGTTTGTGGAGAAATTGCTTAGCACCTAAGCGCGATACAGCTAAGCGATCGGGAAGACTATCTCGTCCGGTAAAGACAATTATAGGCAGGTTAGGCGATCGCTCGGTCAGTTCTCGCAGTAGCGTCAATCCATCTTCCTCTGTCTCTGCAAAACTTAAATCTAGTAACATCACATCGGGCATTGACAGAGCAAGATGCGATCGGGCTGCAGTAATATTCGGCGCAATTTTCATCCGAAATCCCCAAGCTTCGGATTCTACTTTCAATCGCTCCGTTAATGCAGCATCATCATCAACTACCAAAACCCGATAGTTAAAAATTGCAATATTAGAAACTGGTACAGCCGTTGATCTAATAGGTGTTTTGGTTAATTCCTGCTGTAATCCTGTCACCAATTCCGAGAAGCGAGTAATTTCCTCAGCAGTCAAAGAGCGATCGTTTATGAGCAAATTTTCTGCATAGCGTGCAAATTTCGAGCCTTCGGGATAACCAAAAGACCCCAGAGAGCCGACCAATTTATGAGCTTCATGTTTTGCCACTTGCTGTAATTCAGTTTCTAACTTTCCTGCTAATAAATCAGTTTTTGCCTGCTCCAATACAGAAATTTGTTGGTTGAAGCTTCCCCGAAACCGCTCTAAAACTTTGTCGCTCTCAGACTTATCTACCCCACGAGATTGATGTTTGTGAGTGCGATCGCTCCCAGGATTATTTGAACAAGACGACGCAGATTGGGGGTAAGGTTTCAGTCGATAGCCCATGCCATAAACTGTTTCGATGATTTCTTCAGTTAAGCCACCTGCCTTCAGTTTCTTTCTGAGATCCTTAATATGAGTGATAATGGCGCGATCTGTTGGTGCGTCATCAAATCCCCACAGACGATCCAAAATAGCATTGCGACTAAAGATGCGATCGGGATTCCGCAGTAATAATTCCAGCAGATTATATTCTGTGGGTGTCAGTGAAATTATTTCTTCGCAAAATGTCACTCTACCAGACTCTAAATCTAAACAAAGTTCTCCCCAAGTCAATGTATTAGCCGCTGAATTCGGAGTATAACCTCCTGGGGAAAGTGCTTTACTGCGTCGCAACAAAGTTCGGATTCTTGCCAGTAATACTTCCGTAGCAAAAGGCTTGCTGATGTAATCATCGGCTCCCGCATCGAAAAGAGCCACCACCTCCGCATCTGAATCCTTTGCCGTCATTAACAGGATCGGTTTGCAGTAGCCTTGCGATCGCAATTGCCGACATAGACTAATTCCATCGAGTTTGGGAACCTGCACGTCTAACACAATTAGATCGTACTCAATTGCTGCTGCCAACTCTAGGCCAACTTGTCCGTCATTTGCCCGATCAAAGCCGTAATGATTTGCTTCCAACACATTTGCCAGTGTTGCACTCAGCCCTCCATCGTCCTCTACGAGCAGAATTTTTATCGGAGACTTCTTCATTTTGGCTGTGCGGTTAAATTGCCATGCGATCGACGCGCTTTAATGTCAGGCCGAAGCGTGGCTTTTCACTAAATAACTGCTACTTATTACTACTCCTTTTATCTTACCATTTTTGCAGTCCCATCGCCTCAAAATTGCTGTCACTTCTGCAGTTTATACCAATTTAATGTGAAGTTGCACATATCTCGATCCCCCTCGCATACCCCCTACTCCCCCTGATTGTTGGGGAGTAGGGGTTGACTTTGAGAAGAATCTTGTCCCACCCTATGTAGGGGCGGGCACGGGGAGTAGGGGTCGCACCGCCCCTACAAAGGGGGGATCGAGATATGTGCAGCCTCATACAAAATTGGTATTAGATAAAACCGATCGCCCCTTCCTTCATCTGCGTCCATCCGCGTTTATCCGCCTGCATCTGCAGTTCAAAAAAAGCGTGAAGCGAAGCTATCCCGAAGGGAATCGCCCCAAAAAGAGCGATCGCCCTCCCAAACAAATTATCCTTCATCCTCCGACTTTACAGCAGGAGGACGCCCAGAAATCACAATAAATCCCACAGACTCAAGAGTCATGTGCGGGCGGCGAATACCAGCTAAAACCGCTTGACTCAACAAACTTTCGGTATTGATTTCATCAGCCAAAACCGATTCTAAAAGTTGTTCGGATTTAGAAAGTCGATTCAAGCGCAATTGCAATTGATTTACCCGGTTTTCGAGTTGGATAGCAGCAGTGACAGCAGATCGATCGCACATTTCCACAAAAGCCGATCGCCCGCGCAGCAATTCCTCCGATACCACCCGTCCCTTTTGACAAAAATCATCCCATTCTAGCGGATCGACAAAACTGTCAATCAGCGACGTGCGATTTTTCGACAAATTATAATCCCGATTCGGCCCGCCTTTCCCCTTATAAGCCCGCTGCAAAATCGCTAGAATTTCTGCATCTTCCACCAGAGACATTTGCTCACTGCGAGCATCTACAAACACAGTTTCAAAAATTGGGAGAAACAGAGCATCAGCGCGGCGCTGCAAAGCTTTTAAGTTGTAATTTTCGATATTTTGTGCTTGCAAAACTTGCTGGGCCGGCTGCACATCAGTCTGGATTGAATAATTAAACTGAAAGCCGAACCACTCCTTCCCAGGCGCAGCATCCCAACTTTCATCATGCCGCCACATGGCAAAAGCTTGACCGCGATCGTCCCAGCGAATATAAGAGCTAATTGCATCGATCAATCCCTCACCAATGCGGTAAAGAGCCACATCCGCATTCTGATAAGCAATACGGCGATTGTAACTACCATATTGCTGGCAATAAGGAACCAATCTGGTCATCAAATCCTTCGAGGGAATTAACGTTTTTTGAGTAGGTTTATAGCGCATCAACCCCGATACACTCGGATGTTCAATTTGTTTGAAGTGAAGAGCTTGACACAACCAACCTTCAGTAGCCCGCTGCATTTCTTTATGCTTAGCATCGCAGTTATCGAGAGATTCAAAATACTGAGATGCGCTGTCATCAAGAGTATCAATTTCATCGAGAACGTACTGTTCGTCAATTTTGATTTTCTCTTGTTCGATTTCAGTTTTAATCGCTTCAATTTCGCTGGATAAGCCCTTGCCTCCCTCAGCAAACAACTTTTCTTCTAGTTTGAGAAGTTTTTCCTCAGCATAAAACTGAAGGCTGGCAATAGATTTGTTGAAGATATCAAACCCATCTTTTAAAACTTGAAACCAAGCTTCGTGGGGACTCTCCGGCAAATCCGGGCCTGCAAACAAACAAAATTGCACTCCCATTTTGCTGCCAATGCGATCGACTCTGCCAAGTCTTTGTTCTAACTGGTTGGGAAACCACGGCAAATCGAAGTGAACTAACCAATCTGTCAATTGCAGATTTACCCCTGCTTCTGCCGATCGATCGCACACTAAGATAAAACAATGGGGTTCAGTCTTAAACCGCTTGAGACTAGCCTCAACATCATCAGCCGATTTGCTGGTGTCATGGCTGGCGATCGCATTTTTACCAAAGATTTTAGCTAAATTTTCCGCAATCTCTTGACAAGTTGCAGTAAAACTGGTAAAAATCACAATTTTGGGGAAACGTTCGCCGGGAATCGGCCGTTTAATTTGCTGTTGAATTCTCGACAGCAAATCGCGAGGCTTGCTGTGATACTCGCGCGGAACCTTCAAAGCAACTGCGAGAAATCGGAGAACCGCGATTCGTAACAAACTCAGTCGATCGAGTCCTTCCTGGGGCTTTTCCAGGGTATTGAGCAAGGTTTCCAGCATTTCCCTTTCTTCGGGAAACAGCGCCGTTTTGGTCAAAATTGCCGTGTCATTTTGTCCAAATTCGCGATCGAGCTCAGGAGTCGATTTTTTCTGCAAACGAGCTTTGACAACCCGTTCTAAAACATTCAGCCAAGTACCAGAAGCGCGGAAAAATAGCAGAAAAATTCTCTGATATTCGCTCGACTTGGGAGCGACTGTGCGCCATTTATCGAGTACGCTTTGAATTTCCGACCACTGTTCATCATTCAGATCGTACTCAGTTTTGGGGACAGAATCTCGATCGAAAATCACATCTTCAACCGCATCCCGGCGGTTGCGAAGGATGCGACGATGCAGGCGGTAGGTATCTCTAACGTGAGTACGAATAGCTTGGACAAGGCGAGCCTGTTCTGCGGTTTCTTTAGTTTTCAAACAACTTTCTAACTCTGTTGCTAATCCGATTAAATAATCATCTTTGGCAAAAATAGTGCGAAGTTGAGCGAGTTTTGTTTGCAAAACTGCAGGCTTAGCATTTTCTCTAAAATCTAGCAAAGCGCGGCCGATTTCTTGACGGTTTTGCACCTGTTCTTTGAAGCTTTCCAGGTCATCAAGACGGTAAGTTGTGGGCTCTAGCAAGTGCAGCATCGTTAGAAAATCTTGCTCGTGGCCGATAACTGGCGTTGCAGATAATAACAATACATTTTTGCTTTTCTGAGCTAGTTTCTGACAAAGTTCAAAGGACTGCTGCTGAGTACGATCGCTCGAATGTGCCATTGCTGCCACATCATGGGCTTCATCCACAATCAGAAAATCTAGATTAGCATTGCGGCTAATTTGATTGATGTCGCTAACAGCAGCAAGCTGCACTCTGTCAGCAAAATGAGACAAATAGAATTTATTTTCCAACTCCTGCCGCCACTGTTCGAGCAAGTATTTCGGAACGAGTACCACAGCGCGTCCGTTGGGTTCATCTAGCAGAAATTGGCGGAGAATTGTCCCGGCTTCTACTGTTTTTCCGAGTCCTGGTTCATCTGCCAATAAATAGCGCACGATTGGGTCTTCTAGGACGCGCCGGACGACTTCAACTTGGTGCGGATAGAGGTCTATATTAGCAGAAATTAAACCCGTCATGCCGCGGCTGACGGCCCGCTGTTCGATCGCAGATTGAACAAATGCCAATCGGCGATCGTGAAAATACGGCGTTTCTTGGCCTTTGACTGCTAAAATGTCGATCGGATCGGCGATCGGGATATTGCAGCGAACGTACAGTTCGGTTTCGACAGCTTGCAAACTTTGGCTGTCGGGGAGGTCAATTTCGTATTCTAATTTATCTTCATCCCAGTCGTAAACTCGCCCGATAATCCATCTTTCCTGAGTTGTACTCCAGAGGTAGCAGCGGGTTTGGCGCTGAAGTCTGGCTTCTTGCAGCAAACCCAAGGGTACAGTTTTGCGGATGCGGTTTTTTACTGAGCAAAAATATTCAACTACGGCATCGGTACGCGATACCTCGACAACTTTTCCGACTCCCAAATCGTTTCTGGGCGATCGAACTAATGAACCAACATCAATCATAATTACAACCTGACAATACTTACTAGATTACAATCAATCCTTTCCAGTTAAAAATTTTAGCAAAATGCGATTTTTGCCTGCGTCATTTTTCTAGTCAAATGACAGCAAATCTTGTATTCTGAAAAAAATAAGTTTAGCATGGTAACTCACATTTTGCACCATTCTGAAGAACGGGCAAGATGCCCGTTCCACAAAAGATAAATTTTATTGTGGAACAGGCATCTTGCCTGTTCCTAAAAGGCTAGTTGAGAATGGTGCAAGATATAAGTTAAAACTCACATCTTGCACCATTCTCAAGAACGGGCTCTTCGGCCCGTTCCACAAAAGATAAATTTTCTTGTGGAACAGGCATCTTGCCTGTTCCTAAAAGGCTACCATTTTCTGTCCCAAGAAAACGTAGTGAAACAATCTCAAACCCTTGATTCAACGCCCTTGAGTGCGTAAGTCCTGAATAACTAATTCCGAGGAAGGAAAAATAACGCCTAGATTACCGGATTCCCATTTCGGATATTTCTGCATAACACTGGTATAAATTTCAGACTCTGTAAACCCTGCTAACCAAGCTTGTAGCGGAGGCCAAGGCTGTTCGTTAAACCAAGCTGGATCGGTATGAGCGAATTGACGAACAAAAGGTGCGATCGCCATATCAGCCAATGCTATATTGTTACCAAACAAATATTTACTCGCGCTTAACTGTGAGTTGAGTTTTTCCAGGAATAAAGAACCTTCATACCGATGTACTTGGGCATCAACACCGGGATAACGATCCGGGTACTTATAACGGTCAAGATGATATTTAAACCTATCATCAAATAGAGCAATTAGTTCCAGCATTTCTGTAACAGAACCTTGCTGTGGCATCAACCATTTTTCAGGATCATGTTGTTTCAATGCCCATAACATGATATCGATACTTTGATCCAGTACACGCCCATCAACATCAATCAATATTGGTACTGTACCTTTGGGAGATACCTCCAACATCTCTGGTGGTTTGTCTCGCAAAACAACTTCCCGCAACTCACACACCCGATTGCTAACCATCAAGGCCAAGCGCGCGCGCATAGCATAGGGACAGCGGCGAAACGAATACAAAATCGGGTATGTTGCTGACATATAATATTGATTCCCGTTGCACCGGAATAATTGTTGACTGTTGACGGTTTACTGTTGACTGTAAATCAAAAAAATGAAAATTTCGCTAATATTTGTTAGCAGCTTGATTCAACTTGATCAGGACGATGAAGCGGGGATTTGATATCATTCCGATGCAGCCGGAATTGATATAATTAGTCGATCGCGCGATCGGGTTTTTCGGGTCAAAAACCCGGTTTCTTTCGATATTTCTCGTCGTCAAACAAGATTTTTCCGAGAAACCGGGTTTCTTTGAACTTAGTGAATAATACTATTAGTCGCAGGCTTCATCTACTTTTTCCTTCCCATCGTAGCGCGCGCCTATATGTACTTGGTTGCGACGCTTAGCAAGCTCAATCTGACGTTGACGTTCATATAAAGCTTGTTTTTTGGTTTCAGTTTTGGAGTCATGACAATGAGGACAACTCACACCAAGTACAAATAATTCAGAAGCCTTATCTTCCTGACTAATCGGGTGACGACAACCGCGACAAAGTTCATAGTTACCAGGCTTTAAATCCTGACCAACAGAAACCCGTTCATCAAAGACAAAACATTCACCTTCCCAACGACTTTCTGCTTCCGGCACCGTTTCCAAATATTTTAAAATTCCGCCTTCGAGATGATAGACTTCCTCAAAACCTTGACTACGCAAAAAAGCAGTCGATTTCTCGCAGCGAATACCACCGGTGCAAAACATTGCCACCTTGGGTTTATTGCGTAAAGCAGTTTCCCGCAGCACCCATTCAGGTAACTCAGAAAAGCTTTTTGTTTTTGGATTAATAGCGCCTTCAAAAGTACCCATAGATACCTCGAAATCGTTACGCACATCAACCACGACAACATCGGGATCGTCAAGCAGCTTATTCCACTCATCAGGCTTAACATATTTGCCCGCCATGAGGCGGGGATTAATGTCCGGTACTCCCATCGTGACTATTTCGCGCTTCAAGCGTATTTTCAGGCGGTAAAAAGGTGCTTTTTCCGAGAAAGATTCCTTGTGTACCAGATCCGCAAAACGCGGGTCACTACGCAAGAATGCCAGCACTGCGTGTACGCCCTCGGATGAGCCGGCAATAGTGCCATTAATGCCTTCTTGGGCCAGCAAGATAGTGCCTTTAACGTTGTTGTTGTTGCAACAATCGAGTAGCGGTGCTTTCAGCTCAGCAAAATCAGGTAGTTCAACGAACTTATATAAAGCAGCGGTTAAGAAAGAAGGCATAGATTGAATTGATAGCACTAATTAATTTTCATACTTCTATGAAAATTCAGTCAAAGCGGACGGTGGGACTCGAACCCACGACGTTCAGCATGGGAAGCTGACATTCTACCACTGAATTACGCCCGCGCTTAGGGTTTTTTAGCTGTTTTTACTTTGTAGCAATTACGCTCAAAAACGACTATAAAACATTATACACCTATTTTCTGATTTGGATCAGGCGATTTTGAGTGTAACAGGACTTAGGCACTCCGACCAAAGAAACCGGGTTTTTTACCAAATCTAGCGGTTTCAACAAAGTATTTTCGTAAAAAACCCGGTTTCTGAGCCCCATGCGTAAGTCCTGTGTCCATTTTGCGTGGGCCCGATCGCCCATCCACCGCACAAAAAAAGTCCTGCACCAAAGGCAGGACTTAATCTAACTTAAATTTCTTAGTCTCAAGCGAGAGGGACTTCGTTTGACAAGAAGCGGTTTCAACCGCCGATCGATCGAGGGGAATCGAACTTTGCCGTTAGACGAAGCGCAAAGAGTTGCTGTCAATAGCCAGGAAAGAAACTGATTGGACGATCGCAATCAATTCATCCGCGCCATTCGTCTTCTTGAAAATAGCGGTTCCAGCAGGCAATCCTTGGGGAGACTCACCTAACTGATAAGTGCTAGGAGCACCTTGAAGTTGGAGGATATCTTCGATCGGGTTGAAACCGACAATCAAAGCGTAGTCGCCTGCGCCAGTGCCGGTATCGTTGCCATCGTTGTAATAGAACTTGGTGGCATCTCCCAGCAAGAAAGTATCATTGCCTTCAGCGCCAATCAGGGTATCGATTTCGCCTAGCCCAGGATTAGCAGCAGTGTAGTCAACACCAACGAAGATGTCGTTACCTTTTGTGCTGTAGAGGAAATCGTTGCCGCTACCGCCAAACAACACATCATTATTTTCACCGCCGTACAGAGTATCGCTACCCTCGTCGCCGAGTAAAGTATTGTTGCCGAGTTCGCCTGCGAGGACATCGTTACCAGCGCCGCCAAATATCAAATCGTCAGCTTTGCCACCTAATGCGGTATCTGCACCGTCGCCGCCGACAAGGGTGTCGTTGCCGAGGTTGCCAAACAAGAGGTCGTTGCCAGCATCGCCGAATACACCGTCATCACCTTTGCCGCCAAATAGGATGTCGTCGCCGCCATTGCCTCCCACGGTGTCGTTGCCCTGGTTGCCATACAAGATATTGTTAGCTTCGCTGCCAACGATCGCGTCGTTGCCGCTGGTGCCGAGAATCTGTGGCAATTCGCTTGGTGCCGGCCGGTTGGTGAATGTGAGTGCGATCGGAAGTGCGATCGTCTGAGCTGGCGCGGGAGTGAAAACGGGTGTGGGTGTGGTAGCCGGTGTGGGCGTCGTAACCGGTGTGGGTGTCGGTGTGGGTGGCAGCGGTGGGAGTGCAACCGGTGTTGGCGCGGCGGGTGTCGGCGCCGTGGGTGTTGGCGCTGTGGGTGTTGGCGCTGTGGGTGTTGGCGCCGTGGGTGTTGGCGCCGTAGGTGTTGGCGCCGTGGGTTCCGCAGTCGCCTCTGGTAAATTAGCCGCGAGAATCTCCGTACCAGCGAGATTGCCGACAGTTTCGATAAAGCCAACACCTTCGACAGTCGCCGATGCACCGAAGAAGTCGGAAATTACAATGTCATCCGTAGCCCTGACTACACCGTCTTTATTGATGTCGATCGCTAAACTCGTGCCTTGGCGGGCCAAGCCTGTATTTCCCGATGACAGCGACAGTGACAGGGTAGGGCTGGTACTGACATTACCGTTAAAATCAACAAAGTCTAGGCGATCGATGCCGCCTGTATCCTGAATCGAAATTTGATTTGTTCCCTGATCCTGTCGGATTTGATAAAGATCGTTACCTGCACCGCCTCGCATCACACTGCCATTGCCAGAGTTGGTATAGAGCGTATCATCGCCAGCACCCCCTTCCAAGGTGCTACCATTACTACCACTGAGATAGTCATTGCCATCTCCTCCTAAGATGAGGCTCTGGAAGCTGCCAAGGAGGCTGTCATTACCCGCACCGCCATCCAAATTGAAGCCGTTTACCAGCGTGTCATCTCCATCGCCACCAGCCAGACTGTCTTTGCCAGCGAAACCTCCATCCAGAAAGTCGTTGCCGATACCTCCATCCAGGGTGTCATCGACATTGCCGCCAAGAAGGCTGTCATTTCCGCCACCGCCACTGAGGCTGTTGTTTCCTCCACCGCCCAGCAAGCTGTCGTTGCCATCTAAGCCACTGATGGTGTCATTGCCCTCAAGCCCTGAGATGTTGTCATTAGCCGCAGTGCCGGTGAGGTTATCGTTGCCTGCTGTTCCCGTTATGCCACTGGTTCCGGGTGCTATCGTAGCCTCAGTCAGATTAGCCGCGAGAATCGCAGTACCAGAGAGGTTGCCCACAGTTTCGATGAAGCCAGCACCTTCGACAGTCGCCGATGCACCGAAGAAGTCTAAAATCACCACCTCCTCTCCAGCCCTGACTATCCCGTCTTGATTGATGTCAATCACTAAATTAGTGCCTTGTCGGGTCAAGCCTGTATTTCCCGATGACAACGACAGGGATAGGGCAGGGCTGGTACTGATATTACCGTTGAAGTCAACAAAATCTAGGCGATCGATGCCACCTGTATCCTGAATTTGAAGTGGAATCTTCCCGTTATCCGGCATGAGATAGCGATCGTTACCTATACCGCCTCGCAACACAGAGCTAAATCCGGCATTGAGCGTATCATCGCCAGCACCGCCTTCTAAGGTGCTTTGACTACCACGGAGAAAGTCATTGCCGTCTCCCCCTAAGAGGAGGCTTGGGAAGTTAGCAAGGAGACTGTCATTACCCGCACCACCATCCAAAGTTGAAGAGGCGTCATTGCTGCCTTGGAGCGTGTCATCTCCATCGCCACCAATCAAACTATCCTTGCCACTGAAACCTCCATTCAAAAAGTCATTGCCGACACCCCCATCCAAGGTGTCATTGCCGTCATCACCAAGCAGGCTGTCATTGCCCCCACCTCCACTGAGGCTGTCGTTTCCTGCACCACCAAACAAGGTATCGTTGCCATCTAAGCCAGCGATGGTGTCATTACCGTCAAGCAGTGTAATGTTGTCATTGCCGACAGTGCCTGTGAGGTTATCGTCACCGGGAGTACCAGTGATTGCATTGGTTCCGGGTGCAGCCGTAGCCTCAGTGAGATTAGCAGCGAGAATTGCCGCACCAGTGAGGTTGCCCACATTTTCGATAAAGCCCACACCTTCGACAGTCGCCGATGCACCGAAGAAGTCGGAAATTACAATGTCATCAGTAGTCCTGACGATCCCATCTTTGTTGATGTCAATCTGTAAATTAGTGCCTTGTCGAGTCAAGCCTATATTTCCCGATGACAATGACAACGACAGGGACTGGGTAGGACTGGTACTGATATCGATGCCAAAATCATCAACAAAGTCTAGGCGATCGATGCCACCTGTATCCTGAATTTGCAGTTGATTCTGGCTAAAATCCCGCAGGAGATAGCGATCGTTACCTGCACCACCTCGCAACACATTGCCATTGTTAAATCCGGCGAGGGTATCATCGCCAGCACCCCCTTCTAAGGTGCTACCACTGAGATAGTCATTGCCGTCTCCACCTAAGACAAGGCTCTGGAAGCTACCAAAGAGGCGGTCATTGCCCGCACCGCCATCCAAATTTAAGCCGCCTTGCAGCGAGTCATCTCCATCGCCACCAGCCAGACTACTTTTACCAAAACCTCCATTCAGAAAGTCATTGCCTATACCCCCATCCAGGGTGTTATCGCCCTCACCGCCAAGGAGGGAGTCATTGCCCCCACCCCCACTGAGGTTGTCGTTTCCTGCACCGCCTAGCAAGGTGTCGTTGCCCTCTAAGCCAGCAATGGTGTCATTGCCCTCAAGCCCTGAGATGTTGTCATTCTCAGGCCCGCCGATAAGATTGTCATTTGTCAATGTACCAGTCAATACTGCCAATGTCTTTTTCCTGCTTAATGTAAACAGGCGAGGGCTAATTTTACTTAGCTACTACGCCCTAATTATCTATCAGTGCTTTTTCCCAAAAATTATGCGAATTTTCCAAAAAACTTTTTTTTGCACAATTTGTTTCATTGGCGACAAAAGATGCTATGATTTATAGCCTCTGTTCACCACAAAATAACGAGACTTACAGCACTTTGAGATAAAACCCGCCACAAAGAGGGTAAACTTGAAAGATGTAAAAAAAGCAAATTATTTAGAGATAGCTGCATATTCTATTGACTTACTACAGAAGATACTAAGTGCGTGGCCAAACAAAGAAGGCACACAAAGAGACTTAGCAAAACGATTTAAAGTCAGTCGATCGCTCATAGGTGACTTTTTGCCTCGGTATTGAGAGACGGCCCAGATAGCTGCCATGACTCTCTTGAGGGGAGCGGCGCTCGAAGCTTAAAAGTAAAGAGGAAGAATTGTTAAAGATAATAGTGACAGAGCACTCGTGATATATATGCGAGAAATTCACTTTTGAAATAAAAGAGCGCCAAGGCATAGAGGTAAGGAATGAGAATTAAATAACTTCCACTCTTGAAAGTGGGATGGGCGTCTCGCCCGTCCAAAAAGGACGGGCGGGACGCCCATCCCACAATAACAATTAAAATTGTAAGTTATTTAATTCGCGATCCTAAGTATATCAAGTTTGTCCCGCACTTTTAACCTCTTAAAATTAAGGCGTAAAAAAAACTTTAGTAGCGACTCAGCCTTGCTACAGAAATTGTACAAAAATTGCGCTATGAATGAAAGCGTTGGCTAGATACTATACACATCAAAAACCACGTATTTATTGATGAAACAGTGGCAGCGATCGCACAACCGAGCTATGATACTGTGGCGGAGCAAAATGTCATCGCCTCGCTTCCTAACATTGACAAAGAGTTAGCGGCTTGGGATCGCACATTCCGATCGTGCGATCGAACTGCGTCATTTTTAAAAGCGCCGCCAAAGCTTCCGCAGTTTGAGTTTGCAGCCATCCCATCGCCACGAACCGCACCATAAACTCCCCATCGTTCACTTTTCTCACCAACATCGGTAGAATCGCCCTTTCTCACAGCCCTTACCCCCGGCAGCCTGTCTTGAGAATCCGAACTTTGCAGCGCTGCTGGGATTTCCCTAATTTCTATCAGCCAAGTAAAATATATTTTTGTTACTTTTCTTTAAGCTTTTAGCAATTATTGCCGGATTTTGGGAAGATAAAAAAAAGTTCACTTATTAGATTGTGTCTGCAAATTAACAGCCTCCAACTTCAACACCAGAATAATTTCAGAAAGTAATTGCTGAATTTGAGCAATATTGGCAACCGCTAATCGACGATACTCTGGAAATCACTAAAAAGGTAAAAATGCCTCAACAAGCAGTGATGAAGCAGTTAGAAAATAATCCAGAGATAGTTTACATCCACGGGGCGCTAGCGACTTTGCGTGAAGCGAAGCTATCCCCCTCTTAATCGCTACAACCTGCCTAAAAACGAGATTAATTGCGCTTCTGTAGAGGGTTTTTTTAAGTTTTTATACTTAATTGTACGATTTGATTTCCCCGAAAATTCTCCCTAGCCCAACTGCTTCATCAAGGTGGACAAGATTCTGCTTTGAAGTTTCTTGATGAGTTGGCGGATTTAGGGGAACTGGACTCTATCGAAAATCTTCAGAGAATTGCTACGATCGCAGAATGTGAAAAATTTACTTTTTATCAACTTTCAAGAGTACAATTAGTATAATTCATGAGGAATTTAAACCTTCATAATTGTCCCATTTGATGCAGTATGGCTCTCAATAATAATAATAATAATAATAATAATAATAATAATAATAATTTGAAAATCGCTCGATCGCACGCGCAGACTGCGCCTCAATATATCCGCAGGTATATGGCTAATCCTTCCTTTTAGGATACTTAATCATATATAATAAAAATAAAAACCTACCATAATACTTACTTAAAAAATATAAACTCGGTATAAAAAATGACTGAAAAAAAGAATTCCAAGAAATCTCCACCTAAAGCTGGTATTAAAGCTCGCAAGCAGCAAAACAATCAAAACGACTTATTTCCTGTAGTCGCAATAGGAGCCTCTGCAGGTGGATTGGAAGCCTTTATGGAATTACTGAGCCATTTGCCGATCGATACTGGCATGGCGTTTGTAATAATTCAGCATATGTTGCCGAGTCAGGGAAGTGTGTTGAGTGTGATTCTGGCTCGATCGACCCAGATGCCCGTCCATGAGGTGACAGATGGGATGCTAATAGCACCGAATCAGGTGTACGTCATCCCCCCGAATTTCAGCATGACTATCGATCGAGGGGTGCTGAAGCTAACGCCTCGCGGCAGAGGACGCGGGGTATTTATGTCCGTCGATACTTTTCTGTTTTCCCTCGCCGAAGAACGGGGGGACAAAGCCATCGGCGTCATTTTGTCCGGGGGCGACAGCGATGGTGCCCAAGGGTTAAAAGCGATTAAGGCCGCCGGCGGTATTACTTTTGCCCAATGTGAAGAATCGGCACAAGTCAGCAGTATGCCGAATACTGCGGTGGCTACGGGTCAGGTAGACTTTATCTTGACACCGGAAAAAATTGCCCAGAAAATATCAGAGATCGGCCGTCATCCCTACATTGCAGAGTGGCCTGCGACAGAATCGACTATCAGCGAAGATGCGATCGCAAATAAAGATGCGATCGCCACGATCTACAGTTTGCTGCGGGCGGCTACAGGAGTTGACTTTACTAACTACAAGCAAACCACCTTGAAGCGGCGGATACATCGGCGGATGTTACTCTACAAGCTCGAACGCATTGAAAATTATGCCGAATATCTCCAAAACACCCCAACAGAAGTAACCGCGCTGTATCACGATGTCTTAATTCATGTCACCAGCTTTTTCCGCGATCCCGAAACCTTTGATGCCTTAAGCAGCAATGTTTTTCCCGCAATTGTCCAAGATAAATCGCCGAAAACACCGATCCGAATTTGGATTGCCGGCTGTTCCACGGGTGAAGAAGCTTACTCGATCGCCATTTGCTTGCTAGAGTTTTTAGCAGCTCGATCTACTAACCTGCCGATTCAGATTTATGCCACAGACATCAGCGAAAGTGCGATCGCGATCGCCCGCAGTGGCTTTTATACCCAGGCCCAAGTCGCGGATATTTCACCTGAACGCCTAAATCGCTTCTTTGTCCAAGTCGAGGGCGGATACCAAATCGCTAAGCCCGTGCGGGAAATCTGCGTCTTTGCTAGACAAAACCTGATCGCCGATCCGCCCTTTTCCCGGATGGATTTGATTACCTGTCGGAACGTGCTGATCTATCTGGGACCCCCGTTGCAGAAAAAACTGCTGCCAATGTTCCACTATGGGCTTCGGCCCGCAGGCTTTTTGCTGTTAGGCACTTCGGAAACGGTGGGAGACTTTTCAGAATTCTTTGCGCTATTCGACAAAAAGAACAAAATTTATACTAAAAAACAGTTGTCGCATTGGCTCAGCATGGATTTAAATGCTAACAACTATCCTCTGACACCCCTCAACCCTCCACCGCTGCAGACAGAAAAGCTGGACGAAATCGAAATGGAGAAACAGGCCGATCGCATTGTTTTGAATCACTATGCCCCTGTCGGGGTCGTGATTAACACAGCCAGCGAGATTGTGCAATTTCGAGGACAGACGAATGCCTACCTAGAACCGGCCCCCGGTAGGGCGAGCTTTAGCCTGCTGAGAATGGCAAAAGAAGGATTGCGTGTGGAACTGCGAACTGCAATTCAACAAGCCTCACAGCAGAAGCAGCCGATCGCACGGGCAGGCTTGCAAGTTAAAGAGGGCCAGATCATTCGGCAGATCAGAATTAATGTGATTCCATTCCAAGCCGGCGCTGTGGTAAAAGACTATTTTTTAGTGTTATTTCAAGAGGAGTCCCCGATATCTGTAATGCCTGCTGCTGATACTGACGATAGTAGAGTCAACTCCGATCCTTCACCCTGTGAAAGTCAGGAGATTGCAAGGCTGCTACAGGAACTGAAAACCACAAAAGAACATCTTGGAGCGATCGTCCAAGAACATCAAGCAGCTAATCAAGATTTGAGAGCCGCCAACGAAGAGATTTTGTCAAGCAACGAAGAGTTGCAAAGCATGAATGAGGAACTCGAAACGGCGAAAGAAGAAATTCAGGCAACCAATGAAGAACTCAACACAATTAATGACGAATTGCAGCGGCGCAATGTTGAATCAACTCAGGTAAGCAACGATTTAGAAAATCTCTTGACCAGCATCAATATTCCGATCCTGATGCTGGGAGGCGACCTGCGAATCCGCCGGTTTACTCCCGCAATCGAACGCATCTTCAACTTGATTTCTACCGATGTTGGGAGGTCTTTGAGCGACATCACTCACAAGTTGATAGTACCGGACTTAGAGCAATGGATTTTAGACGTGATCCGCACGCTGAATTTGAAAGTTCAGGAGGTTCAAGATCGAGACGGTCGTTGGTACGATCTGCATATTCGACCTTATCGGACGATCGACCACAAGATTGATGGGGCTGTGGTGATGTTGGTGGATATCAACGAGCTCAAACTCAGCGCCCAGCAGTTGACGGAAGCGAAAAATTACGCCGAAACGATCGTAGAAACCGTGCGGGAACCATTGCTAGTGTTAGATCTCGACCTGCGGGCAATAACTGCCAATCGTTCTTTCTACGATACGTTTCAGGTGATGCCGAGCCAAACTGAGCAGCGCTCATTGTTCGATCTGGGTAATGGACAGTGGAATATTCCCCAGTTGCGATCGCTCCTCAAAGAAATTCTGGCAGGCAGTCCCCAGTTTAAAGATTTTGAAGTCGAGCATGACTTTGAGCAGATCGGGCATAAAATAATGCAGCTCAATGCCCGCAAAATGCCTCCGATCGGGGATACACAGATGATCCTGTTGGCGATCGAGGATATCACGCAGCAAAAACAGTTAGAGACAGAACGCAGCCTTCGGATGCAAGAACAATCGGCTCGTGTGACTGCTGAGGAGGCCAACCGCATCAAAGATGAGTTTTTGTCCGTCCTCTCTCACGAACTGCGGACGCCGCTCAATGCGATGATTGGCTGGGCACAGTTGCTGCGCCTGAAAAAATTTGACGAGGCTAAAACCAACGAGGCGCTAAAAACGATCGAGCGCGCCGCCAAAGCACAAAACCAACTCATCGATGACATCTTAGACGTTTCCCGGATTACCACCGGCCAATTTCGGCTTAATGCTTCTGAAATTGAGCTCAATCCACTGGTTGAAAATGCGATCGCGGTAATTGGTTTCGCAGCAGAAGCCAAAAATATTCAACTTGAATCCAGGCTAAGTCCTTTACAACCAAAGATTTTGGGCGATCCAACTCGCTTACAACAAGTGGTGTGGAATCTACTTTCAAACGCGATTAAATTCACCCCAGCCGAAGGCAGAATTGACATCGCATTAGACTACATTGATGGCATGGCTCAAATCCAAGTTACCGATACTGGTAAAGGCATTGACCCTGATTTTCTCCCCTATGTGTTCGATCGCTTCCGTCAGGCGGATAGTAGTTTCTCTCGCAGAGACTCAGGATTAGGGCTAGGATTGTCGATCGTCCGTCATTTAGTAGAACTCCACGGCGGTACTGTTAGTGCAACAAGTTCGGGTGAGGGACAAGGGGCAACGTTTACCGTGAGGTTGCCGCTACGAGCAGATATGCCATGATAGTTAGACGCTAATATTTACCAAAGACATAATTGATATGAATTCCGGTTACACCGTCCGTGATTGTTGACTGTTGACTGTGCTTTATATTATGCAATCCCCGTAGACGTGCGTAATCGAAATATTGGCAGTGGTTATCGGGGTTCATCAGCGTTTATCTGCCTTCATCTGCGGTCAAAAAAGGCAATAATCTCTAAATAACCCTAACTCTAAATAACCCTAACCCATAACTATTTACCAACCTTAACCTCAGCGCCATCCTTCAGAAAACCAGTCCCAGTAACAACCACCCGATCGCCCGCCTTCAAACCTTTTTTAACCACCACCTTAGCAGCAGTCAAATCGCCCACAGCACCCCCGGAAATTTCCCCAAGTTCCACCGGTTGAGCCTGCACCTTGTTTTCGCCCACAAGTTTGTAAACCATAGAACTGCCATCAGATTGCGGTACAATAGCTTTAGCAGGCACTTTCAAACCTTGAGCCGTTGTCGTCGAAATGGATGCGCGCAAAAACATTCCCGATCGCAAAAACTCACTTGTCGGCAAATCAATCTTCACCGTAGCTTGCCGATTTTGCGGGTCAACTACCGGCGAAATCTCTCGCACAGTTCCTGACAACTTAATCCGCTTGTCAGAATCCGAAGTAATTTGGACTGCTGTTCCCGGTTGCACTTGCGAAATCTGAGTTTCCGGTACTTTCAATTGTAGTTCCAGCTTGTTGCCCCGAATAATCGAAAATAGTTTTTGACTTCCCGAAGAAACATCGCCAACTCGACCAATTCTTTCAGCCACAGTGCCACTATCCGGCGCTCGAACAATTGTTTGTTCTAGTTGAGTTTGTAACTGTTTGACTTGTGCATCATTACTGCGGACAGTTGCTGCGTTATTTCCCACATTTGCTCTGGCACTACTGACACTCGCTCCGGCCGTATTCACTTTAGCACGAGCGCTGGCGAGAGCCGCTCTAGCCGTACTGATATTAGCTTCAGCAGTAGCTACTTTAGCAATAGAAGATTGCACTTCTTCCGCTGCTTTATTCTGTTCTTGCAAAGCTGTATTCAAGTCAGCTTTAGCTTTGTTCAAATCTTGAACAGCAGTCTGTCGCTCTGTCTTTCGCCTTTCCAAATCTTGCTGACTAATTACTCCCTGAGTCGCCAAATCTTGGGTGCGATTTACTTCTCTTTGAGCCTGATCTAATTTAGCCTGAGCGGAGGCAATGCCGGCTTTAGCTTGAGTGACACCGGCTTTAGCTTGTTCCACACCAGCCCTTGCCTGCCCCACGCCTGTTTTGGCTTGCGCTGCGTCAGCGATGGCTTTTTCTACGCCTGCTTGGGCTTGAGCCACGCCTGCTTGGGCTTCTTGTTGGGCTGACTCGGCTTGCTGTACCTGAGCTTGGGCTTGCTCTACCGTAGAATTAGCCGATTGTACTCCCGCAAGCGCTTCGGCAATTTGCGATCGTAGCACCGAATCGTCCAAAACCGCCATCGTCTGACCTTTTTCTACCACATCCCCTTCATTCACCAACACCTGCTTAATTTGCAAACCGTTGGCTTGTGGCAGCACCGGTAGCAAGTCATAGGCTGCCACGGTGCCCGTCGCTTGTAGAGTTTCACCCACCTGGGCAGATTCCACAGGCGCGACTGTCACCGTCGGAGCAATCGCCTGCTGAGTTGCCGAGGGAATTGGAGCAGCAGGCGGCGAACTCTGATTGCCCCCAGTCAATTTTACTGCTAGCAACGTTGCAGCCACGCCAATCCCTGCGCCCGCCAACAAGGCAGGCCACCTGATTTCTTTGCTGGGCCCAAATTCAGTTACTTCTGGTTCCCAAACTTGTTCCGCCTCGATTTCTGGAACTTCCAGCGCAACTTCTCGTTCATCATCCTCACCGGAGAATTGCCAGCGAGATTTGTCTGAGACTTCACTTTCAGCTACATCCACTGCTGAGTTCCTTTCGCGCCCGCTCTCCACGGGGGGAAGGGGTTGCTTTTCTTCGGCTTCTGAAAAAACTTGATTAGTCACGGTAGTTCCTCTCGCCAGTATGAGCCTGTGCTTTTGATATTGTAAAGAAAGATTACGATAATATTTACTTTATTTTAGCGGAGGGCCTCTGGATTAACGCTTCCTCCTTTTGGGTGAGTGTGGCGCCGTTTCACCCTAGAATGGCGATTTTGATTAAATTTGATCAAAGTTTGTGCGATCGACATTTAATTTGATCGGTCTCTGGGGCATACTGAATATTAGCGTGATTCCCGATCGTGGGGTCGATCGGGCTGGCCTTGTCTGTCCCGAAGCGGTTTTGCCGTCACCAGCTTATCAATACTGAGAGCATTTAGTCTAATCTTGAACTGATTATTGCTAATCTATACTCTAATGTGTTTCTCGTAGAACCCGACAAATCGGGTCAGGAAATTGTACCAGTTTAATTGACAAAAATCACAATGAATAGCGTCTTTTCTCCCGTCCAACAGTTTCTAATTACTTGGCTACTAATGCTAGTGACGGGATGGTTTACCCTGACTGCTGTCAGTTATGTTGGGGAACTGGTCAGCATTTTAGTAACAGCGGGACTCATTGCATTTTTATTAAATTATGCAGTAAAAAGACTGCAAGTATTTTTGCCTCGGGGAGTAGCGGCGGGGCTGGTTTATTTAACAGCAGGTGTGGTAGTAATAGTAATCGGTTTAACTATTGTGCCGCCCGTGTTCAGCCAAGCGAGACAGTTGGGGGTGAGGTTCCCGGATTTGCTGGAGTCGGGGCGACTGCAGCTAGCTGAATTTCAAGCCTGGAGTGCCGAGCGCAATTTGCCGTTTAACGTGCAAATATTGGAGCAGCAGTTATCAGCGAAAGTGCAGGAACAAGTGCAGGCGCTCGCAGGTACGAGTTTAGGCTTAGTTGTCGGTACTGTTAACTGGTTTTTGGACTTGATTTTTATTGTGGTGATTTCCTTTTATATGCTCCTAGACGGGCAAAGAGTTTGGCAGGGTTTGACCAGTATTTTTTCCCCAGACATTCGCTATGTTTTAACAGAGACTTTGCAGCGAAACCTCCAGCGATTTGTATCGGGACAGTTATTGCTGGGACTATTGATGGCCATCTCGTTGACTCTGGCTTTTTGGTGGCTGCAAGTTCCGTTTTTTCTGTTGTTTGCCGTGTTTATAGGATTGACGGAAATAATTCCGTTTATTGGAGCAACTTTGGGAATTGGCACTGTTAGTATAATTGTAGCCTTTATTGATTGGTGGCTGGCGCTGCAAGTGTTGGTAGTCGCGATCGGTCTCCAGCAAATCAAGGATAATTTAGTAGCTCCCCGAATCATGGGCAATCTCACCGGATTGAGCCCGGTAATTATTTTCACAGCTTTGCTGTTAGGAGGTAGAGTGGGAGGATTGTTGGGAGTTATCCTGGCAATTCCGCTCACTGGGGTTGTAAAAAGTATAGTAGAAATTGTACTCAATCCCAAATTGCCACCCCAAACAGGCTCGTTTTTCTACAATCCTTTTAGCGGCGAGGAATTGGGGAAAATACCAGAAGATGAAACTAGAATAATCTTGGTCGCAGATGAACAAAAGTAGTCTAATTGTTGTAGTAAGTAATTCAGTTATGAAATTTTTTATTCTTCACTAATTAATTTTTGGCTGCTGAGTTCATCAATAAAAAACTAAAGTCTCTACAAATAACTTTAAGCACTTTAGTCTTGATTACTAACCAACTTAAAATCTCAAACCTAAAAACTTATGAACTGGTGGCAAAATCTTAGAAAAAATCCTCTAGCTCGGTTAGGAGCCGTGCTACTGTTAATTTTTTACACAGTCGCACTTTTTGCCGAATTTGTGGCACCTTACGACCCCTACGACTCTCAATTAGACGGTTCATTATTGCCGCCGACTCAGATTTATTTAACCACCCAAGACGGGCGATTTATCGGGCCCCACGTTTATCCGACAACTCAGGGCCCAGTGGATGCGAATACCGGCGCTCGCGAGGTAATTGTAGACTGGCGAAAACCCTCTGCTGTCGGTTTGTTTGTCAAAGGTTCTCCCTATAATTTTTTAGGAGTTTTGCCATTAGATAGGCATCTTTTTGGCACTACAGGAGAAGGTCAAATTAACATTTTAGGCACGGATGAACAAGCGCGCGATCAATTCAGCCGCTTAGTACACGGCAGCAGAATTAGCCTCAGCATCGGTTTAGTTGGCATAGCAATTTCTTTTCCATTGGGATTGTTAATCGGAGGCATATCTGGTTATTTCGGCAGTTGGATTGATAGTATTTTAATGCGTTTCGCAGAAGTATTAATGACGATTCCCGGTCTTTATTTATTAGTAGCGCTAGCAGCAGTTTTGCCGCCGGGATTGACAAGTGCTCAGCGATTTATATTGATTGTGCTGATTACTTCATTTATCAGTTGGGCGGGTTTGGCGCGGGTAATTCGCGGTCAGGTACTGTCAATTAAACAACGAGAATTTGTGCAAGCGGCGCGGGCAATGGGCGCCAATCCAATTTATATTATTGTCCGCCACGTGTTGCCACAAACTGCTACTTATGTAATTATTTCTGCTACTTTGGCGGTTCCGGGTTTTATTGTGGCGGAGTCGGTTTTGAGTTTAATTGGCTTGGGAATTCAACAGCCCGATCCTTCTTGGGGAAATTTACTATCCCTCTCTACTAATGCTTCAATTTTAGTATTGCAGCCTTGGTTGGTTTGGCCTCCGGCGATACTGATTATTTTGACTGTTTTGGCGTTTAATTTATTGGGGGATGGGTTGCGGGATGCTCTCGATCCGAGAAGCATTCAAAGGTAATGGGTACTGGGTAATTGGTAATTGGGAATTGGTAATTGGAAATTCAAAGATTTGTCGGGGCGGGTTCACCCAAATTTATATCATCAATTCCCAGAACTAAAAAACCCGCCTTCACCCATCGCAGATACTCAAAAAATTGTTCCGCAATCAGGGTTAATTGGTTTGGTGGGGGCGGGTTTATGAATATTTTGGATGTGAACCAAAGATTGTTGGTGAACCCGCCCCTACGAGATTTGGTAATAGAAGTATAGCTCAAAAATACCCAGATTAGTTAAGGATTAACAGGTAAGCGGATGGTAAAAGTAGAACCCACACCCTCCTGACTTTTTACGGAAATATTGCCACCCATCATTATGCAAAAACGCTGGCTGATTGCTAGTCCCAAAGCGGTGCCACCGTACTTGCGCGTGGTAGAAGCGTCTGCTTGGGTAAAGGGTTGGAAAATGTGCTGCAACTGTGGGGTACAATTTTCTTAAAGTATATACCTGCAATTTGCGGTAAACTTTTTTCAGTAATCTACTAATTATTCAAGTCCGATCGTGAAATTAGAATTTGCCTTAGCTCAATATACTGATGCTCTCGCTCACCTAAAATTGGCAAAGTCTGAACCCTCAGAAATAGCCATTCTCCATATTTTAGTTACTCGCGATGCCATCAAAGAAGCACTCAGCGAGAAAACCCAGCTTTCTGTGGAAAGTTTGGCTAAACTACTCGAATTGGACAACTTCCTGAAACAACAAGCCAATGCGATCGCCCGAGGAGCAAAATTAGCAGAATGGCGAGCTACATTTCACCCCTCCCCAGAAGCTTGGTGGTGGTTCCTCGAACCGACTTCCCACGAGGAAGTTTCCCCCTCAAATCGCTTAGATTGGTTGTTCAACGGGCTGACAATCGCTGGATTGGCAGGGGTAGCGGCTTATATGACAACTTTCGCTCAACTCTTTGCCACGGGAGGAATCAGCTTCGCTGAGAGCTTTGGTCTGCTCGGACAAGGAGGGTTGCTTCTGACGGTAATCCACACCTTGCAGGACACAGGACAAGAACAGATTAAAAATATCCTCAAAAAACTCAATATTGCTCCGCAGTTTCACAGTCAAGCAACCTTGGGTATTACCGCAATGTTATTGTTGGCTTCTGTGGGAGTCTATAACTCTTTGCCTCGGATTGGGGACTGGAACTATCGAGAAGGAAAAAAACTCTACGAAAGAGGTTTACTGGAAAAAGCTAAAGGGAAATACGAGCAAGCGGCCAAAATAAACCCCAATAATTGGGAGATTCCAATTGCCTTGGGACAAATCTACGAATCTTTAGGATCTATAGATTTAGCGAGGAAGGAATATGAAAAAGTGTTAAACCTAGGGGAGGCTCGCGCCTTTAATAACTTAGGTCGCGTTTATATTAGTAAAGACGATAGAGTTACCGCTGAAACTTTACTGCGGATGGGAGTACAACGGGTGAGGAAAGAAGATGCTCAACTCAATTATGAACTGCATCTAAACTTGGGCTGGATACTGCTCAAACAAAAACAGTATCAAGCGGCTGAAAAAGAACTTCGACAAGCAGTTGCTATTGACCAAGCAATTGAAGGAAAACAGCTCGGTGGAGGGATGGCTTATTGCTTGCTAGAAGATGTTCTGGAAGAAAAAAAAGATACAAAAGAGGCATCCCGCTGGAGAAAAATGTGTTTGGAGAGTGCTCGTCCCGAAACGCTTGAGCAGTATAAATGGTTTATTGAAACTGGAAAACAAGATTTCGCCGATCAGATAGATACTACGGGAGTGGTGAATGGAGAATCTAACCCAAGTACACAGCCGTAATGAGTAAGATAAAAGTAAAAAATCAAACCTAAACACAAGGTTATGTTTACTTTTCGTTTCCCTAGTTGGTTTGTATTCCCCTTTTTTTAGGGAAACTTCTTTTGTAAGGTGCGCCAGCATTCTTTTTTTCTGAAATTGAATGCTGCGTGTGCCATCCACCCTAATTTTGCAGATTAACTGGCAACCAGATCGTAAAAGTAGAACCAACACCCTCCTGACTTTTTACGGAAATATTGCCGCCCATCATTAGACAAAAACGTTGGCTGATTGCTAGTCCCAAACCGGTGCCGCCGTACTTGCGCGTGGTGGAAGCGTCTGCTTGGGTAAAGGGTTGGAAAATGTGCTGCAACTGGTCGGGAGTCATCCCAATTCCTGTATCTGTACAATTAATAACTAAAAATTCTTTACTAGCAATTGAAGATTGAGAAATTGTGGCAGGTTCCGCAGTGTTTTCTTGTTTTGCTTCGCTGCTGTCGCCCGCGATTTTTTCTCGGCTGGCTGTGAGGGTAATTGTACCGTTTTGAGTGAATTTGGCGGCATTGCTCAGCAAATTTAATAAAATCTGCTGCACTTTGGTAATGTCACCGTGCATCGTGCCGATATTAGTAATTTTGTGCAAGTTGAGAGTGTTGCCGTTCTTTTCAATTAGCGGCGCGGCGGTGGATGCTACTTCTTCAATCAAGGCGGCGATGTTGAAGGTTTCTAAGTAAAGATCCATGCGGCCGGCTTCGATTTTAGAAATGTCGAGAATGTCGTTAATTAGCGATAGCAAGTGTCTGCCGGAAGTGCGAATTTTGTCTAAATCTGGGGTGAGTTCATCGTAGCCCAATTCTGCGGTTTCTTCTTGGAGCATTTCGCTGTAGCCGATGATGGCATTCAGAGGTGTTCGCAGTTCGTGGCTCATGTTTGCCAAAAATGCGCTTTTTGCGGTGGAAGCGGCTTCGGCTGCTTCTAGGGCGAGTTGCAAGGCGGATTCAAAGACTTTTCGATCGCTAATATCCTCGACGCTGCCTTCATAGTAGAGTACCTGGCCGTTGGCGTCACACACTGCACGCGCGCTTTCGGAAATCCAAATTACCTTGCCGTCAACGCGGTAAACTTGTGACTCAAACCCCGAAACTTCTCCGAATTCTTCCATCACCCGCATAAACTTGTCGCCCTGCTGAGGATTGACGTAAGCTTGCTGTTTGATGTTGGTGAGATTTGATGTCAATTCTTCGGGATTGGCGTAGCCATAGATGCGGGCTAAAGCTGGATTTACGCTCAAGAAGTGGCCTTCGGGGGTTCTTTGAAAAATGCCTTCGACGGCATTTTCAAAGATGCTACGATATTTTTGTTCTGCTTGACGCAAAGCGCTTTGTGTACGATCGCGCTCGCTGGCTTCGATCGCCAATGATACCAAATCTGCGAGGGAAGCAGCAAAATTTTGTTCTTCTAATGTCCAGTTACGAGGAGTTCCCACTTGTTCGATACAGATGACTCCGACTGTTTGTCCTCCCAGCCGCACGGGCGCATCTAAGGTTGATGTAGTACCCACTTGTGAAAAGTAAGATTCCACAAATTCTCTGGTTCTCACATCTGAGAGAGCGTCATCGGCTGCGATCGTCCGGTGTTCTTCCAAAGCTTTAAAATAAGCTGGATAGTCTGCTGCTGCGAGTTCGGCACCTTGGGAATGCTGCGGGTTGCTGCGGCTAAATTGGTCGAGACAGTGCAGTTTCGAGCGGCTTTCATCGTACAACCAAGCTCCGGCTCGTTCTGCATCTAGGGTATGAGTAGCTGCTTCGGTAATTTGCCTAAAAGCTACTTGCAAATCGCCTCGATACAGCGCTTTATTTCTTGCCAATTCTACCAAAACCGTATTTTGTTTGAGCAATTGTTTTTGCCTGTGGCGTCGCGCCGATTCGGCTCGCTTCTGTTCGGTAATGTCGCGAGCTACCACAATGACGGATTCTTCGGAAAGGGGTGAAATGCTGGCGGCAAAACAAACTTCGCGGTCGTCAATGGTTAAATTGTACTCGATACTGACAGTTTGTTGAGTATCTAAAGCTGTTCGGATGTGGTTGAGAAAATTGTTGGCTGTAGCTTGCGGAAACACCTCTGTGAGTCTTTTGCCTACTAATTCTTCGATTGGTTTGTAGAGCAGAGAAAGATTTGTGGGGGCGATTTTTAAATAGCGACCGCTGGCGTCGAGAACTATAATTAATTCACTCATGGCTGCAAACAAAGCCCGCAATTCTGCTTCGGCGGCTTCGAGTTCTGCCGTCCGCTCTGCTACTCGCTGTTCTAAACTAGAGTTGGTTTGTTCTAGAGCAACAAAAGACGATCGCAATTGTCTAGCCATTTGATTGAAAGACTGAGCTAGGAGATCGATTTCTTTGACTCCTTGAACTTCGACTTCGCCGTTTAATTCTGCGGAAGTGAAGTCGGATGACTCAGACATTTTTGTTAAAGCTTTGGAAGCTTGCAACAATCGGGTAATCGGTGTGACAACCCAGCGAGAGGTAAATATTCCGAGAACGATCGCCAGTACCAAGGCAAAAAAGCACAATAAGATAGTTGTGCGAGTGTTGGCGTTAATTTGCTCCATAAAGTCTGCTTCCGGGATTGCGACTACAATCAGCCAATCGAGGCCGCGGCCGTCTTGCAGGGGAGCAACGGTAATGAATTGACGTTTGCCGTCTATCTCGAAGGTAAACTGTCCTTTGCTGTCAATTTGTTCAAAACTACCAAATCGTTGTTGTAAGTATGTGGAAGCCGATCGAATTAGCAAATTTTTGCTCCTAGTCGCCAACAGCCGTTCTTGTCCGTCTTGGCCGGTGACAAAAGGCAATTCGTCTGTGGAACTGGCGACTATTTTCCCGCTGCGTTCGATCGCAAAAACTTGTCCTGACGGGCTAATTTTGATGCTTTTGAGAAAATCGCTGATTTGAGAAAGAGTCAAGTCAATAGCCAATACCCCCTGCAGGTTTCCTGTTTCATTGTAAATAGGCATCACCGGCGTAATCCCCAGAACTGGCGAGGCTGCGAAGGGGTAGATGGGAGACCAAGTGGCTTTTCCTGACTGTTTGGCAGCTTTGTACCACGGTCTAGTACGGGGGTCATAGGGGACGATTTGGATTAGCTCAGTGCGATTTCCTTGGCTATCTAGGCGATAAATTTCGCGGTTTGGAGCGGTTGATTCGTCTCTGATGTATACTAAGTGTTCTGCTTCTCGCTTGAGCAAGACGAATCTGCCCTGTTCGTCGCCATAGTAAATGGTTGTATTTCGATCGCTCAGCTTGGTCTGGTTCCACAAATAGCGCTCTAAGTTGGGCAAGTCTTCCGGGTCTAAGTTGCCAGAGGCGATCGCAGCAGTATTCATTTGTAGAAATAAATGAGATACATCCCCAAAACTGCGGAAATTTTCTTTGGTTCTGGCTGCGACTTCCAAGCTTAACCTAGTAGCAAGGTCATTGACGGCTTTCTGGCCGTTGCGAAACGAAAGCCATCCAGTCACGCCGACTGCTACGGAGATTTGTACCACCAGCGGTATCAACAAGACTAGGCTTAGTGACATCTTGGGCGAGCTTTTCATCACACAACTGCTCAGACTTTTCAATAACATAAATATTGTGACACCTACCGGGTTTGTGTATCGTTTGTCGCTTAAACTCAAATGTTGCACCATTCTCAATAAGCTTTTTATGAACAGGCTTTCCGGCCTGTTCCACAAAGAGTGAATTTTCTGGTGGAACAGGCTTTTCGGTCTGTTAAGCGAGAATGGTACAATATCTCAGTTAAAATCACCCTCGATATAAGTTACAACGTTGTACACACATAGTGAAGTGCAGTTACCGACTGCTCAAAACGGGGCTGAGGTTTCCACCGCTACTCTAAAAACTTGTAATATTAATCATGCCACTACTTGTCTGAATGTGGCGATCGCTCTGCAGACTCCCGATAAAAAAGTCACACGCCGTAAAAAATGCAACTTTATGCCCGTGTTCCCCATCCTGGTTGTCATCAGTCATTGCCAATTATTCAATTTTTTAATCTAAACTTTTTAATCTAAAATAAGCTCACTTTTTGCGGGTGGGAATTCTCTTCCTTACGCCCGGTTAATAAAAATTTTATTTTCATTTTTTCTACAGTCCCAGGAAAAATGTAAATTCTGTGACAATCTGGTGTTAAAAAATTTGCTATTAATAAGATAAGCCGCCAAAATCCAGATCGACTACAAAGAGGATAATTGAAGCATCTGCATTTCATCAACGCCAGCAAAGTAAAGCGTTTTTAGCTTTTTTGGACGATCGACATTTGGGCAAAATAATACTTCTGGAGGATGACATGAACTATACATTTGAAATCCTGGGCGTATCTCCAACTTTAACATTTTTTAACCAGCAGCAGGAATTGCTGCAACAACAGCAGCCGTCCGGTGTAGAATACTTGGCAAACCGAAAGTGCACTCTCGATGCGTTTGTGGCATCCGTAGAGACAGTTTCTCCTCAGCAAGGCTGGGATGTCGATCGAGTTGTAGACACCGTGATTAGTTTCTGGATGAACAACTCTGATAGCATCCAGTATTGGAGACACAGGCTGCAGGATGCCGGCAGCGAAAACTTGTTAGTAGCCAGAGTAGGCGATATCAAGTCTTTGCAAGCTGCATTTGAATCACTGCTGGGCGAATAGGAAAATCGCCAATTGCGAAAAAGTCGATCGACTTTTTCGCTAAAACTGAGATATTGCACCATTCTCAATCATCCTTTCAGGCCGTTGCTCTGAGCAACGGCCCACAATAAAATTTATCTGTTGTGGAACAGGCATCTTGCCTGTTCTTGAGAATAGTGCAAGATGTAAGTAACATCCACTCAACTGTCTCTTTCCAATTTCCAATTGGCAATTCCCAAATATTATGTCTCGTTCCAAAGCCCTACAATCTTATATTTTTCTCCGCTTGCTTCTGGCACCGCTAATGTTGTGGACAATCACCACAGCAGTATTTTTGCTCTTGCGGGCTACTCCGGGCGACCCCATAGATGCCATTCTCGGCTCACGAGCTCCCGCAGCCGCCAAAGAAGCAATGCGAACCCAACTCGGCCTCGACGCACCCCTGTGGGAGCAATATTTAAAATACATGAAAGACTTATTCAGTCTGAACTTGGGAACCTCAATCACCACTCGCGGACAAACCGTGTGGCAAATTATCGGAGACTATTTCCCCGCTACAGTGGAATTAGCAGTTTGTAGCATGGCCATAGCTTTAATTGTCGGCATCAGTATCGGTTCCCTGGCAGCATCCCGCCCCAACACTATTTTCGATGCTGCAGGCCGTTTGTTTGGCATTATCACTTACTCGCTGCCGGCTTTTTGGGCTGGTATGGTTTTGCAATTGATTTTCGCAGTGCAGTTGGGCTGGTTTCCCTTGGGAACTCGCTTTCCTGTCACATTCCCCGCTCCCGAAGGCTACACAGGACTATACACTATTGACAGTCTCCTGAGCGCTAACCCTGGTCAGTTTCTCACATCTTTGCATTATTTGGCTCTTCCGAGTTTGACGTTGGGGATTCTTTTGAGCGGCATTTTCGAGCGGATTGTCAGAGTGAATCTCAAGCAAACTTTGCAAGCAGATTATGTCGAAGCAGCTAGAGCTAGAGGCATTCCCGAATTCCAGATTTTATGGGCTCACGCTCTGAAAAATGCACTAATTCCGGTGATTACTGTCTTAGGATTGACTTTTGCGGCACTGTTGGGCGGTGCTATTTTAACAGAGGTTACTTTTTCTTGGCCGGGGTTGGCAAATCGCCTTTACGAAGCGATTAGCTTGCGGGATTATCCAACTGTTCAAGGTATTGTGGTGTTTTTTGCGGCAATTGTTGTAATTGCCAGCATTGTAATTGATATTTTGAATGCTTACGTTGACCCGCGAATTAGGTACTAAAAATATCAAGAAAGAAGGGCAACGGAGGTGCGACTGTTGCACTAAGCCTTTTTCTACCTGTACTTTCTGTCTGCGCGAGATGTTTCAGCCAGTGGTGGCCCTGTGGAAGCAGTTGTCAAAAAGATCGATCGGCTTTTAGAGTGACGACACTTGGCAATTTATGGGCAATACTGGAGAAAATAAAATTATACATTTGAGGAAACGCTGATGAGATTATTGCGAACAATCGCCGCTCTATCGGCTGCCTTGACCCCATTGATGGCTGAAGCTGCCTTTAGCCGTCCCATGCCGGGAACAGCCGATTTTCCCAGAGCCTCAAACCCCCAAGTAAATGTGCCGGTTTGCTTCATCGAAACTCCAGGCGGCACAACTTTTGATTTAGTCAGCTTGTGCGGCAGCAACGCTGCTCCCCAAAACACTAATCCGGTTGCGGGCAATGCTCCTGCAAATAACCCCAATGCAGGCACTCCGCCTCCTCCCCCGAACCCCAACGCCATCACCATCGATGGTGTCGGCACGCCGATAACTACTCCTGCAGGCACGGCAAATCCCAACAATCAGAATAATCAGAATCCGGGAACAGCGCCGAATACCAATCAGAATAATCAGAATCCGGGAACAGCGCCGAATACCAATCCGAATAATCTCAATCCGGGAACAGCGCCGAATACCAATCCGAATAATCTCAATCCGGGAACAGCGCCGAATACCAATCCGAATAATCTCAATCCGGGAACAGCGCCGAATACCAATCCGAATAATCTCAATCCGGGAACAGCGCCGAATACCAATCCGAATAATCTCAATCCGGGAACAGCGCCGAATACCAATCCGAATAATCTCAATCCGGGAACAGCGCCGAATACCAATCC